>PUMR01000065.1 GCA_003551455.1 Mollicutes bacterium
ATGTCGGCTCCGTAGGAGCGCATGGTCTGATACAGACCATCGCTTGAAATCACCATGCCGAGCCGTCCGGCGGCGAAGGGGCTGATGCCGAGCATCTGGCTCTCCTCGCCGAAGGCGTCCAGCCGTGACCGCGAATAGACATCGTTGAAATTCAACATCCATTCGAGGATTTCGACGTGCTCATCGGTATCGAGCGTCGGATTGAGGTCCTCGTCGAAGAAGTCGAGGCCGTTTTGCCAGAGGAAGCCGTGATAGGTCCCTTCCCCGAAGGTCGGGTCGAAGCCGAGGATGTTGATCCTGCCGTTGGCATCGACATCGTCTAGCTGCCTGGCCACGGTCTCGAGTTCGCTCCAGGTCGTGGGCACGTCGTCCTCGGTGAGGCCGTTCGCTTCGAAGATGTCGAGGTTGTAAAAGAGCATCCGTGTCGTGCCGCTGAAAGGGAGCGCATAGAGGTCGTCGTCATGGGTGGCGAACTCGAGCTGGTTCTCGAGATAGACCTCCAAGTCGATGGTGTCCTCGCCCGCCTCGATATCGGCGGCGATGAGGTCGCTGATGTTCACGAGCACACCGCCCTGGGCGCGCAAGACGACGTTGTCGAGGGTGTGGAAGCCGATGTTCGGGGCGTCGCCGGAAGCGATGGCCACACCGATCCGGTCCCAGTAATCCCAGAAGTTGAAGCCGGTGCCGCGGACATGGTATTCGTCCTGGCTCTCGTTGAAGTCGCGGATGATCGCCCGCATTTCGGAGTAGGACTCGCTGCCCGTTGGCGACATGTGCCAAAAGCGGATGAGCGTCTTGTCACCGATGTCCTCCCTGTCTCCGCAGGCCGCGAGCGTCAAACCGAAGAAGAAAAGCAAGGAGACAATGAGAAGCTTTTTCATGGTTTTCCCTCCTTTATAGGGGATTGTTCAACCTTTTATTCCTGTGAAGGTGATGCCTTCGATGAAGTGCTTCTGGGCCAAGAAGAAGAGTACGATGGTCGGACTCATGACGAGGATGGCGGCGGCCATCATGAGTTCATAGCGGCCCGTGAATTGCGTCTCGAACGCCCTAAGACCGAGCGCGAGCGTCCAATGGTCGGGGTTGCTCAAAAAGATGAGCGGTCCGAAATAGTCGTTCCAGACGAACATGAAGGTGATGAGGGCGACGGTGATGAGCGCCGGTTTCGTCAGCGGCAACATGAGATAGAGGAAAATCTTCAGATGCCCCGCGCCGTCGACGATGGCGCTCTCCATGAGTTCGTTCGGGATGCCCTTGAAGAACTGGCGGAGGAGGAAGATGAAGAAGGCCGCGCCGCCCCCGAAGAAATAGGGGACGATGAGGGGCAGTCTCGTGCCGAGCCAGCCGATGTGGGCATAGAGGATGTAGGAGGGGATGAGGATCGCCTGCGGGGGGATCATCATCGTCGCGAGCATCACGATGAAGAAGACATCCCGCCCGGGCCAGCGGAGTTTCGCGAAGGCATACGCCGTCAGGGTCGCGGAGAAGAGCGTCCCCGTGACGGCGAAGAACACGAGGATCAGACTGTTCCTAAGATACATGAGGAACGGCACCGTCGTCACCGCGGTGCGGAAATTGGCCCATTGGGGGGAATCGGGAAAGAACTTCTCGATGCCCTGCAGAAGTTCCTGGGGCGTCTTCAGTGCGGTGACGAGCATCCAGAGGAAGGGGAAGAGGAAGACGAAACTGAGTGCTATGAGCACGACATGCAAAAGGGTCGACTTCACAAGCCGTTTCTGTTTGCGGGTGAGACGGGATTCTTTCATCTTCGGTTTGATTTCGGAAGTCTGCATGGGGGTCACTCTTCCTCGGCGATGGCGTCCGTGGTCGTGTCGACAAGCCGCACAAAGCGCGGATGGTAGACTTCGACATTGTCATAATGGTGTTGCATGTCGTAGGTGTTCACATTGTAGCTCACGAGGATGGAATCGGGGCGGGAGAGATGCGGATGCGCCTTGGCGTTGTAGGCATAGGTCGAACGGCCGAGCTGCTTGGGCTCCTCGCATTCGTAGACGATTCTCGGCTCGGTGAAAGGACCCCAGGGCGTCTCGCCGATGCTGTAGGCGATATGGTCGGTGTTCACGTCGTATTGGAAGACGGCGAGGAATCCCCCTTCATGCGCTCCCGTCTCGATCGGGCTGACACTCATCTCGCAAGAGATGTGGTCGAGCACCGGGGTGGCATCATCCATGTCGGCGACCCATTCGCCATTTGCGAAAAAGCGCCATTCGTCGACATCGGTGAACCGACCGGGTTTCGTCCGGGCCACTTTCAACGACCGGCCGCCGTTTTCGAAGGTGTAGCCGTAGATATAGATGTGGCCGTCGGGATGCTTCACACCGGCGGCGGCGGTGTTGTTCATGATCGCGGCGCCGAAGATGGTCTCTTTGTCGCCGTTCTTCCTGTATAGGGGGGCGGGGCGCTGTGTGTGCGCGGGAAAGTCGAGTTCGCCGTTTTGGAAGGGCACCTCCATGATGTTCACCCCTTTGACGGCGAACTGCAGGCCTTCCGGTTTCTTCTCGTCGGGAACGACGAGCAAGGGCAGAAAATAGATGGCATCCCCGATGACGACACCGTCCTGCAACCAGAACCACGCGGGACGTTTCTTCTTCGCGAGGACGCTCGAACTTTCGGCAATGATGTTTTCCAGTCTCTGTCCCCCGCTTTGGAATTCCACCTTGTCCAAAGCGAAGAGGACCTCGCTTCCCTCGTCCGGAGGATAATGGTTCCCTTCACCTTGGACGGGAGGGATGGCGATTTTGACATAGCGGCACCGCTTGTTCAAAGCGAAAGTCTCGCCGTCGTTCTTCTTTTTCGGGAGCCGGAGGGTGTGCTCGCCCATTCGCAGCCATTTGTCCTTGTCCAAAGAGACACTGACCACGAACTTCTTGACCGCTCTCCCCGCGACCGCGGGCGACTCCGGAAAATGGTTGTGGACGGTCATCGCGTCGACATGCCGGTTCGTGCCGAAATCGAAGATGACTTCGAGTTTCTTCGGACGGTTCCCCGAGATGAAGGGGAGGAGGTCCTTCTCACTATAGGTCACGAGATTCTGGGCCGGCGTGCCTTCATAGACGGACGGGTTGTCGGGCGAGAAGAAACTCGTGACGGCATCATCCGCATCGGTGGCGATACGGAAATCGATCGTTGCTTTCCCGATATCGTTGCCTTCGAGATAGGCGATGGTGTTATTGGGCATGAGGAGCGGTTTGAGACGCTTTCTTGTTTCGGGGTCGCTTTTGCCCACGAGGGTGTCGCCGAAGACGAAGAGGGTCCGGGCATCCTTTTGGTCGTAGGTGTCGCGGCCATTCTTGATGTTGAAGGAGAAGATGCCGTCGCCGCCGGTCCAGTTGGAACGCCGGTTGAAGGGAGCGCGCCACGCTTCGTCCTTCTTCGCGATATACCCTTGACCGAGATGTACCCGGATCCGACCTTGGTTTCTTGCGGTGAACCTTATATATCTTGCGGTGTGATTTTCCAAATCGTCATGCTGAGAAGCCTCCGACCAGCGACCACCCTGATACAACTCGATACGCTCGACATTCGTGCTTTCCACTTTGCCGAGGGGCAGATAGCGCTCCAGATCGAAAGTCTTGGTCTCACCCGCTTGCAGTTTTTCATCGAGGACGATCCGCGTCTTTATCAAAGTACTCACCTCGTGGTGTTAAGCGTTTTCATCGCTTTACAATCCCATCATATCATGCGACGACCCCCAAGACACTAGTGGGGGCCGCTCATGGCAAGATTCGTTAATCATTGCGCACGGAATCATAGATGTTTGCTCTAGGGTCCGGCCTCTTGCATCGTGAGGAAGCGGGGGTAATAGACCCGGGCGTTCTTCAAAGCCATCGACGAGGTCCCGTTGACATTGTAGGAGATGACGAATGTGTCCGCCGTGGAAAGGACGGGATGCATCTTGGCGTTGTAGGTGAAGACGTTGTCGAACTGGTAGGGCTCGGGCACCCGGTAGATGAGGGTGAAATCCGAGAAGGGGCCTTCCGGCGAATCCGCGGTCGCATAGACGATACGGCCGCTGATGGTGTCTTGCATGCTGACGAGCATGTATTTTTCCGCATAGCGCCCCTCGGGAATATGGGTGACGCTCAACTCGGCGCTCACGCCCCGTATGCCTTTGGCGCTTTGTCTGATGTCGGGCCGGAATTCCTCGCCGTCGAAGAATTCCCAGGCGTTGAAATCCTCGATTTTTTCGGGTCGGACGCGGGCCACGGTGAGATGACGGCCGTCCAGGTCCTTGTAGCCGTAGACATAGATGTAGGGGTCCTCGATGTCGGGATGCGTCGCGAGGTTCATGACGCCCGCGCCAAAGAAGATCTCGCCGCCGTCTTCGGTGCGGACCTGCAAGGGCGAATCGAGATAGACGATGTTTTCGACATCGAGTTCACCGTCGACGATCGGTGTGCGGGAGAGGCCGACCTTGTGGACTTTGAACGAGCCCTCGAAATCTTTCACGAGGATGGGGAAGTTGTAATAATAGTCGCCGATGACGACACCGTCCTGCAGCCAGAGGCGGGAGCTTTCCTCCAGAGCGTCCGTGCTCTCATCGTGGTTGGCCGCTTCGACGGCGGCATGGAGGAGTCGGCCTTCCTCATCGAGAAACATCGCTTTGCCGAGACCGTAACGGGTGGGTGTATCCTCATGGTTGTCGTGAATCTCGATGGCCACATAACGGGCGGAAAAGTCCAAAGCGAGATGGTCGTCGCCGCTGATGGATTGACGGGGGGCGGGACCGCCCCCGGGCGCCCTTTCCAGGGTGTAGCTGCCGTGGTAGGTGAGGTTGTCGGCATCGTTTCCGTAATAGAGAGAGAAATCCTTGATACCGAATTCCGGATCTTCGTTGAAGTTCCACAGGTGAAGCTCTTTGGGCTGGTAGACATCATAAAAATCGAATAGGAGCCGATCGGCCGTGGTGTCGGCCGATTTCCACATGTGACTCTTGCCCCTGTCGGAAAGAAGGGCGGTGGGGGTGTGGGAGAAGTCGAGACCGTCGCCGTTCATGATGTTGGCGGGATGATAGCCGTAGTAGGCCTCGGGGGTGTAGAAGCTCCCGGGGCCTTGTTCGTCCTCGGCCCAATGGAAGGTAAGCCCGTCGGCGAAGGGCTTTTTGGCGTCATAATAGGCCAGGGTGTTGTTGACGATGGTCTCGCCGTGACGGAGTTTGTTGTGCTCGTAGACCTCGCCGATGAAGGTGTCGCTGAAGATGAAGAGGATGTCGTCGCCCGCCTTTTCGATATGGCTCATCCCATGGGTGAGATCATAGGAAAAAATCCCGTCCGCGCCCGTCCAGCCGGACATGCGGAAGAAGGGGTCCGTGTGATAGGGGCTCTCGCTGATGATGAAACCTTCTTCGAGACGCAGGCGGAAGTCGCTCAAGGCGAAATAGTCGCCGCCGTGGTTGCCCCTTCCGCGCTCGGCGCTGAAGACGAGACGCAAGAAACGGGCGTTCTGTCCGATCGTGAGGCTTTCTTTGCCTCCTTCGAGCGTATGCCCGTCATGGAGGCGCGTGTAGGTCCTGCCATCGAGCGATGTCTCGATACTCACGTCTTTTAAGCGCCAGTCGGTCTCGTCATGGAGGTAGTTCGTGATCTCGGCCGCGCCCAGAGGATAGATGCTGTCGAGTTCGAAGACCACCCGATAGGTGTTCCGCGTGGCGTTGCCGAAGACGAGCGGGGCTTGTTCGCTCTCCTTGCAGAGGTTCAAGAAGTCTTCGGGGTGTCCATACATGTCGGCATCCTCGAGATGCACGGCCTTGATGGGCACGAAGTCCCCGGCCTTCCCGGGATCGGGAATCTCGCAGGTGTCGATGGTCTCTTTCGGAATATCGGGGCCCTCTTCTTCTTTTTCTCTTGTGCAGGCGAGGAGGGTGAAGGCCAGCGCGAAGAGTGCGAGTGTCAAAAGGATGTGTCTAGGCATCGTTTCCTCCTTGATAGACGAGAAACCGCCGGTTGAGTGACCGGGTCTTCTCCATGGTCGCTTGGGCATCGTCGTCTTTGTCGAAGATACCGATGGTGTAGTCGAAACGGTAGAAACCGCCGAGATTCGTGGCGAAATTCGTTTCCCAGTAATTGTTCATGAGCCAAGAATACTGCTTTTCCACATTCGGCAGGGTGTGATCGTGGATCCGCAACATGCCCGGCTCCAAGGCTCCCAGATGCAACAACGGCGCATCGGGGGTGGCCACATGGACACTGCGCTTCTTGCCTTTGAGGGCGTAGCCGCTCTGCAGGGTGTAGAAGAGGGCTTGGCTCCCTTCGAGCTGGTCGATTCGCGGCCGGAGGACGCAGCCGCTCTTTTCGATGAAGAGCTCTTCTTTATCGCCGGTGGTCAAAGGCAGAGCCATGTACACGCTTTCGGGCGCCCACACGGTGTCCTTGGCGAGGATGAGGGCGACATCGAGACGGGGCGCGTCGCGCTGGGCGGAAAGCTCCAACACGGCATGGGTCGTTCCCGCCAGCAAGAACTTGAGCTGGACCCGGGCGAGGATGGGTCCTTTGTCGAGGACCTTGGCGTTGATGAGTTCACCATAGTCCCGGAGGGTGGAGAGGATTTTGCGGTTCCTGCCGTAGGCGCGGCGGACGCTCTGCATCTCGGGGACTTCGAACTTGTAGGTGTGTTCGATCTCGCTCAACTCGTAGACGGGGGTGAAAAGGCCGCATTCGGCGTCATCTCTTATGAGGTTCTTGTCGGTCGCTTTGTCGGTGAAGGTGTGGATGCCCCTTTCTTTGTCCCAGGCGAGACGAAGATGCGGTGTCTCGAGATGATACATCGTGGCGTTCACGGTGTTGTCGAGATAGGGGGAGATGTAGTCATAGGTCTCATCACGGGTGAAGAGCGGATCCAAGGGCATCTTGCGCCGGCTCTCTCTCTTCGGCACGATGATGAGCTCTCTCTTCTCGAAGGGAGCGATCGAGAGCTGCACGTTCACCTCGCGCCGCTTCTTTTCGTCGATTCGTATCTCTTGATGGGGGATGGTCGCTCTGCTCGCCTTGTCTTGGACTTCGTAGCCCTCTTTCACGAGGAACTCCTCCCACCAGTTGATGGTGAAAGCGGCTATCCTCTCGAGTTCCACGGGATAGGGGTTCTCCACTATGTATATCAAGGGTCTGCCGGTCATCTTGGCGGCTTCGCCCTTGCTTTCCTGATAATCGTCCAAGAGGGTGTCCGCGAGCTCGTTCGCCCTTTCAGCGAAGAGTTTGTTCCGGGCTTCGAGCTTCTTCGTCATCTTGTTCCAGGGTTCGCTCACGCTCGTGAAATAGCCCCAGGTGTGTTCGGAGAACATCATGAGGTTGTATTCGAGTTTATCGAGGCTCGCGGCGTCGATTGATTCCCCGTTGTCGGCGAGGTTGACGAGTTGGTGGTATTTGCGTTGGGCTTCGCGATAGGCCATGAGGGCGTCGGGCGTCGAGGCGAAACCGTCCGACCACCAGTCGTTCCAATCCCCTTTGTGGGTCTCGAATTCGAGGTCCTTCTCCTTGAGGATGTCGAAGAAATCGTTGATGCCGACCATCTCGATTTCCATCTCTTCCCCATATTTGTCGTTGAAAGCCTTGATGGACTCGATGATATAGGGGTTCGGGGGCGCGTTGTCCACCAGGAGCCCTTTGGTCATGACGGGCAGGAAGTCGTAGCTGTAGCCCTGGGCGCGGAGGCTTTCGATATAGTCGTCGAACCATGCCTTGGCGTGGGCGAGTTGTTCCACTGATATCTCGGCCTCTTTCTTCCAGCCGTCTTTCGTCTCCACCGCCCGGACATCGGGTACGAGACGGCTCACATTGCCGTGGTTGTAGACATCGCCGTGCCAGACGAGGATCTTTTGGCCTGAAGGCGTCTCCCAATAGAAGGGCATGTGTTTCTTCTGAAAGGGCACGAACCCGTGATGGTTGTGGATGCAGGTGTAGAAGTGTTTGATGCCGGCTTCCGCCAAGGCATCGCCATAGCCCGCCGACCAGCCGTTGATGTCCATGGAAATCGCCGTGTCGATGCGGACGTTTTCCGTATCGGCGAAGCGGCGCGCCTTCATGAGGTATTTCTTCAGGATGCGGAAATCGACGAGGTCGGTCAGGTTCAAGTAGTTGCCGGCGAGATGGATGTGGCCGCGCTTCACCGCCGCAAGGAGCCTATCTTTCCACTCGGGGGTCGTCTTCTCCAGAAACCGCTCCAGTATCCAGAAGGTCTCGTTGTTCCAGACGAAACCTTCCCACTCCTTCTTGCCTTCGTTGATCGCTTCCGAGATTTTTATCGCCTGCTTCAGATAGTCCACATGATAGCGGGTGATCTTCTCTTGACGGTCGGTGTAGCCGATGTCGGTGTGGGTCTGGTGCATGAGATAGATTTTCATATCAATTCGCTTCCTCTCTGACATTTTTCATACGGAACTGTTTGGGGCTCATGCCGACATTCTTCTTGAAGATGTTGTAGAAGTTGATCTCGTTTTGATAGCCGCATTCCTTGGCGATGTCCTTGACGTTCTTCTGGGTGGTGATGAGAAAGTGTTTGGCCAAATCCAGACGGAAGCGGATGATGTATTCATAAGGGGGAAGTCCGACTTCCCGCTTGAAAAGGCGGCTGAAGTGATAGACACTGTAGCCGACGAACTCGGCGAGGTCTTCCAGGGTGATCTTCTTGTCGATGTTTTGCTCGACATAGAAGAGGGCCTGGATGATGGCGTAACTGTGGGGGTTCTCGATTTCTGTGCCGTAGTATTTGCGGGCATAGACTTCGACGAGGATGGCCTCGAGGTTCAAAGAGACATAGACCTCGTTCAAGGTCTCATAGGCGGAGAGTTCCTTCAGACGGACGAAGAACATGACGATGTTGGAGAAGTCCATGATCGAGCGCACGCTCTTGCGTGACTCGATGATCTCTTCCATGTAGTCGGGGGCGAGTTTGCCGTCGAATTCGGTGATGTAGAGGGCGCACTGGGAGGAAGACATCTTGATGAAAGTGTCCTTTTCGACGATGAGGAGGTCGTTTCGCGAAAGGGTGTGGACCTCTTTGTCGACGGTGACGAAAAGGGCCCCCTTGGTGATGTAGAAGAAATAGTAGGAATCAGCCGTGTTGAAACTCGTCGAGTATTCGTCCTCGAGTTCGAGTTGATAGAAGCTTTTGTAGTGAAAAAGGCTCTTTTTCGCGAATCCGCGCGCTTCATACGTCTTTTTGACAATCGTCTTCACACTTTCGCCCGTGAACATGGACATCCCTCCGAATACGCTTTCATTGTAGTTTTACTAATTATATTTTACAATGTTTCTCCAGAATCGGGCAATATTTATTAGTTTTTCACCAATTTTTGCGAGTTTCTGTTTCCAAGTCGCCGGGATTTATGTATAATGGATATCCCCCGGAAGGAGGAATCCCCATGTATATCGGTGTCGCCGGCGGAGTGAGCCGCACCGTCGCCATTCTCGCCGACGAGAACAAAGAGACGTTGAAACGGACCGTGGTAAAGCCTTCGAGCATCCGCACCGTCGGTTTCGACCATGCCATGGACAATCTGCAAGAAGCCCTGCAGAATGTCCTCGAAGGACATGACGGCCACATCGCGAGCGCCTTCATCGGCCTCGGCGACGTCTTTGACGAGATCGATGCGAAAAACGTCAGACGAGAAGTCAAAAAGCGCATCCCCCGCTTGGCGGAAACGCCCATCCACGTCAAGAACAATGTCCTCACCGCCCATGCGGGCGCCTTGGCGGGAGAGCCCGGCATCGTGTTGGCGGCCGGCACCGTCAGCGCGGCTTATGCGGATGATGGTCGAGGCAACACCCACATGGCGGGCGGCTTCACCTTCAACGAGGGCTCGCCCGGCGGTGCCTACGACCTCGGCCTGCAAGGACTCGGGGTCGCGGCCAAGGCCCTCGATTACCGTCTGCGTCCGAGCGCTTTCGCCGACGCCCTCTTGGATCACTTGAAAGTGAACTCCTTCAAGGACGCGATCGACCTCTTGGAACACTTCCCTTCGGACCGCCCCGCCGTCGCGAAACTGGCGAAACTCGTGACCCGCTTCGCCGACGAGGGCGACTCCCATGCCGTGGTTATCGTCGAAAAGGCCACGGACGAACTGTTGCTCATGGTGCGGACCGTGATGACGATGAGCGGTATCGAGACACCGACGCTTTCCGTCACGGGCGGTCTCGGAAATGCCAATACCCTCTTCAAGAAACGTTTCATCGAGAAAGTCCGCGAACTCGATTCTTCCATCGAAATCCGTTCGCCCCTCCACGAGCCCGCTTTCGGCGCGGTGATCCTCGCCGAGAAATATGCCGACAAGGCCTGAACACGAAACCCTCCCTGACACACACGAAGCCCCCGGGCAAACGCCCGGGGGCTTTCATAAGGAGGAACGAGAAGAAGCTTCTCATTGTTTACGGAAACGGAGGTTGACAATCCTTCCCGGGGCGATTGCATCTTTTTTCGGGAAGGGAGCGGGATTTTCGCCCAAAAAGTCGACAGTTTGCGGGTTGTGCCACACGGGCGTTTCGACGGCACCTTTCTCGACCGTCTCCTTTGAGGGGTTGAAGACGCGCAGGAGGGGACTCTTGTCCTTGGTCGTCTGCAAGGTGGAAAAGACGAGGTCGGAATCATGCAACGTGAGCAGCCGGAAACTTTCGGGCAATATGTGGTCGAGCGGATTCACGGGGAAATACCCTGTCTTCTCATAAGCTCTGTCGAAGGGTTGTTTCTGGTAAGCGGCGCCTTTTGTCGCATAGGCGAGATAGTCTTTGAACACCCTGTTCGCAGCAAAAGTCTCATAGAGGGCGAAAGCGACCCGGAACGTGTTCTTGCCCTTCATTTGCGCTTCGGGGGTCTTTATGATCTTGTAGTCGAGACCGCTCGGTCGGCCCGGGCGGCGGCGGAGGTCGGGGAGCCCGAGATGGCCGACGGCGCGATAGAGCGTCAAAGCGATGCCGCTGTAGTTTTCGTTCACGAACTCGTATTCTTTGACGCTTTTCGTGAAGGCCGCCAGAGTGTGGCCTTTTCCCTTGGCCGCGACGAAATTGAGAAGCGGCCAGGTCGGAGTGGGCTCCTCGAAGAATCCCTTCTCTTTCCAGCCCGCCAGGGTGGCGGGCTCCGTCGGACGCTTGATGAAGCCGAACTGGCTTCCGGCAAACGAGTGGTCGTTTTTCAACTCTGAATCGGCGACGAGGCGGAGACGGTGATTCTCGGCTTGGTTGTCGATCTCGCCTTCCACCTCGATGATGGGGGAAGCCTTATGCAAGCGGATGGTTAGCTTGTAGGGAAGCGGAGTGTCCGCGCATTTCTTCTTACGTGCGGTAAGGGTTCTCGGTATGGTCATGGTCCCTTTGAAGGTGAGCTCGCTCTCGAAACGTCCTGCGTGGGTTCTTTCCACCCGGACGCCGGCGAAGAAATCCCGGAGGACCATGTCTTCTTCCGGCGGGGAATGGTCGTAGGTGTCACCGGCGTCGCCGCTGTCTTCGAGATGGAGGAAACGCCGCCAGGTCTTCAAGAGTCTCTTGTCCGTGAGATGGATACCGTCTCCGTCGAAATAGAGCCGGTAGTGGTCGTTCTCGATGGCTTGTCCTCCTTCTTGGACCCGGGCGACATGCTTCGGTGCTTCTTCTAGGACGCGGAGCACCTTGTAGCCCGTTCCCGGAAAGTCCGTGAGCGTCAAACTCACCATGGTCTTGTGATAATCCTTGTCCTTTTCGCGGAGACTCTTCTTCTTTCTTTGGACGCCGCCGTAGATCCGCTCTTGGCTTATGATGTCATAGGGGATTTCCTCATCCCCTGCTTTCAACACGAACTGCTCTCCCTTCGTGTGCACCACAAGACGCATGGTCCTGTCTTCCTTGTAGGGGAGGGGATGGAAGACGACAAGCGGCATGCCCGCTTTTTCTTCCACGGATAGGGCGATCGACTTCAAAAGGAGTCCCCGCAAGGATTCGGCGAGCGTCAAGGCCGAGAGGCTCTTTTCGCGGATGAAGGCGTTCGCGGTGTCGGAAAGGGTGGCCGAGGCGTGGGTCTGGCATTGCACGAGCGTCTCCCAGGCGTGGTCGAGGAGCTTTTGGTCATAGGAGAGACCCAAGGTGTCCAAAAGCGTCATCAACGGTTGGACTTCCAAGGCGAGCATGCGTTCTGTCGCATCCTGCAAGGCCTTGATGTCGGCCCGGGCCGAAAAGACGGACTTGTGCACCCGGTGGTATTGGGTGGAATAGAGTTCGTCGGTATGGACTTGGAGGTCTTTTCCTTTCTTGCGGACTCGCGCGAGATACTCCTCCCAGGTCGTGAGCCGGAAGTGATACTTGTCGGATTGTTGGTTGTAGGCGGCGATCCTTTCTGCGATATCCAAGATGGCGGGATTCTGGTCGAAACCGAGAGGGAAGACGCATTCGCCCTTCAGAGCGCTTCTTGCCACGAGCCTCTCCATGAGGCTTCCCACATCGATCTTGTTGTAGTCTTTCGCCTCCTTGGAAAAGAGGGTCCCGTCCTTGAAGGCATACGTGCCGTAGCCGTAGCCGGAGAGCATCACATGGGTCAACACTTCGCTGCCGTCGTCCGAACGGAACAAGAAGTCGTTCTCGAGTCCGTATTCATCACCCACGCCGCGGGTGATGACGAAATCCTCGATGCCGAAACCGTTCAGGATCTTCGGCATGTCTTTGGGGAAGCCGAAGGTGTCGGGGAGATAGGCGACAGGAAACACGCGGCCGAGGGAACTCGCGCTCTCGATGCCGAGACGGAGGTTGTTCGCGAGGGACTCGCCGCTCGAGATGAAACAGTCCGCATGAGAGTGGAAGGGACCGACGAAAAGTCTCTTCTCCCGTATGTGCTTCGCTACACGGTCCCTGTCTTCGGGATGGATCCGGAGGTATTCGTCCAAAGCGGCCGTCTGGCCGTCAAGCAGAAAATCCCGCACCCGGCCGTCCTCCAGAGCGCAGAGCAAATCCTTCATGTTGTAGACGAACTGCACGCGCGCCTCTTCGGGACGGAAATACCAGATCGGATCCCAGTGGGTGTGATGGATGCAATGGGCGATTCTTTTCATGCCGGTTCCTCCCTATATCCTCATACCTAGATGATAGTCCAGTCCCGCCCGCATTACAACACTCTCGCGAATCGGCGCAAGATTGACTATGTCTTTGCGGGTTTTCCGAAGTTTCCTTTTTTTGCGGATTCCGCTATAATCGGGAGTGAAAGGGCGTGATTGGATGTATATCGGTATCGACGGCGGCGGCACGAAGACGCAGGTGACCCTCGCCGACAAGAATCTGGACGTGTTGGCCGAGGCCACCCTCGGTCCTTCGAGCATCCGCACCGTTCCCTTCGAAGAGAGCATGGCGACTTTGCGAAAAGGCATCGAGGCTTGCCTGGAAAAGGTCCCCGACGCCAAGATCGAGAGTCTTTTCGCCGGCCTCGGCGATGTGGCCGGGGCGGCGGACGGAGAGATGGTGGCTGCGCGGTTGCGAACTTTGCCCTTCCTTGAAGACGCCCGCATCGAAGTGAAGAACGACGTCTACAACGCCCATGCGGGAGCGCTGGAAGGACGAAGCGGCATCGTCCTCATCATCGGTACGGGCAGTGTCGCCTTCGGGCGCGACGAGACGGGCGGGAGTCATCGCGCCGGTGGTTATTCCCATCATGAAGGTGACCTCGGCAGCGCCTTCGGTCTGGGCAAGCAAGCCCTCTCTCTCATGGGGAAAGCCTTGGACGGAAGGGCGGAAAAGAGCCCTTTGACAGAAGAACTCGTCGAGCATTTCGGCATCAAGAGCTTCCCCGACGCCGTGAAAGTCTACAACGAGTTCACAAACCGGACCGACATCGCCGCTTTGGCCCGCTTCGTGACCAAACACGCCTCCCAAGGCGACAAGAACGCTCTGGCCGTCATCGAGACGGCGACCGACGAGCTCCTCCTCATGGTGAAAGCGGTGGATGCCGCCTTGCAGCTCGAAAACAAGGAAATCGGGATCATCGGCTCGCTGGGAAACGCCCCTACTCCATTGAGGGACCGCTTCCGTGCGAAGGTGGAAACGTATGATCCCGCCTTCGTCATCCATGGACCGAGACAGTCGGCGGTGCATGGAGCCTTGGTCCTGGCAAGAAGGAACCATGAAGATTGAAAAAGCCCCGGCAGTTCCCATGGGAACTGCCGGGGCGTCTCTTTTCGGGATGTCCTATTTGATGACCTCTTCACTGTCTTGGTCGAAGAAGTGCACCTTGTTCATGTCGAAGGTGAAGGTCACCTTGTCGCCGATGTCGATGTCGGTGCGGGCATCAACGCGGGCGATGGCGTCCTGGTCGCCGATTTTCGCGGTGACATTCGTCTCGGAGCCGAGGAGTTCGGCGACCTCGACGCTGAATTCGACGCGGGCGTTGGGATAGGTCTCGGCGGTGACATTGTCGTCGTGGATGTCCTCGGGGCGGATGCCCATGACGAGTTCCTTCTCCGTATAGCCCTTCTCTTTCAGTGTTTTCAGCCGGCCCTTGGGAATCTCGATCCTCATGCCCTGGGCGACGAAGTTGCCGTCCTTGTCGATTCTTCCGCGGAAGAAGTTCATGGCCGGCGTGCCGATGAATCCGGCGACAAACATGTTCTGGGGGTTGTCGTAGACTTCCGAGGGGGTGCCGATCTGTTGGATGTAGGCGTTGTTCATGACGACGATGCGGTCGGCCATGGTCATCGCCTCGACCTGGTCGTGGGTGACATAGATGGTGGTGGTCTCGATGCGGGCGTGGAGTTTGATGAGCTCGGCGCGCATCTGGACACGGAGTTTGGCGTCCAGATTCGAGAGCGGCTCGTCCATGAGGAACACCTTGGGGTTCCTGACGATGGCCCTTCCCAAGGCGACGCGCTGGCGTTGTCCGCCCGAGAGGGCTTTGGGTTTCCGGTCGAGCAGGTTCTCGAGACCGAGGATCGCGGCGGCCTCTTTGACGCGGCGCTCGATTTCCATTTTCGGGAATTTTCGCAGTTTCAGACCGAAAGCCATGTTCTGGTAGACGCTCATGTGCGGATAGAGGGCATAGGACTGGAAGACCATGGCGATGTCGCGGTCTTTCGGGGCGAGGTCGTTGGCGAGGCGGTCACCGATGTAGAGTTCGCCGTCGGTGATCTCTTCGAGACCCGCCACCATGCGGAGGGTCGTCGTCTTGCCGCAGCCGGAGGGGCCGACGAAGACGATGAATTCTTTGTCGCGGACTTTGAGGTTGAAGTCGTCAACGGCGAGGACATTGCCGTCATAGATTTTCTTGAGACCGTTGAATGTGAGTTCTGCCATAGGGTTCTCTCCTTAGGGATGAAAGATGTGTACCAAGGTCGATTATACGGAACCGCGACCGGAAATGCCATGGGCACTTTGCACAAATCAAGCGGAAAAGAGTATGTGAAAGAGGGCGGCTCCTTCGAAGAAGCGCACCTCGATGCCGGTCTTTTCCTGGATGGAATCGATTCTATAGAGCATGGTGTTCCTGTGGATGTGGAGCCGCTTGGCCGCTTCACTCACGTTCAGGTTCGCCTGCGCCAAAGCCAGGGCGCTCTTGATGAGAGACTTCGAGAGCCTCTCTTCGAGACTCCTTTTGAGGACGGTGGCATCTTCTGTCTTTTGCAAGAAAGAAAAGAAGAAAGCCTCGGTCGTGTGGAACCCTTCCTTCATGACCGCGAGGTGGCGGGCGATCAGCTTTTGCGGGAGGAGCGTCTCCGCATTGATAGGCAATAGGACGAGGGTCACGGTCTCGCCCAGTTCTTCGCCGAGCAGGTCGCTAGCATCCTCGAAATCGCTCTCTTCGGTGACATCATGGGTGAACGCCACGCGAATCACCCCGTCGGAAAACGGGGTGAAGGAGGCGTCGGCGAACATGTGGCGGAGGAGTTCTTCCGCTGTTTTTGTCTGGTCAATGCATCGGACATAGAGGCTGTATGCTTGCATGGCTTTCCCCGCTTTCCACGCGTCAACAAGTGAGATAGAGTCTTTTGGCCAGGGGGGCCGTGATTTTCACGACATTGCCGAGACTGCCGTGGAAGGTCGCCTTCTTGGCAAACTCCATGGCTTCGCGGTCGCTGATCTCGATGCCGATCTCCCGGAAACTCGTCGGCGCGCCCCAGGTCGCATAGAGGTTCTTCAAGGATTTGATGACCTGGTCCGGATGGCCGTCGGCGAAGAGTTCGCCGCCGACTCTTTGGAGTTTGGGACGCATGACGGAAGGGTTCTCGGTGAGCGCCATCTTCATCCAGGCGGGATGGATGATGGCGAGAGCGAGGCCGTGGGTGAGCCGGTATTTCGAGGTGGGCGGATACGAGAGGTGGTGTGAGGCCCAATCGCCCTTTTTGCCTTGTTGGAGGATCCAGTTCAAGGCGAGGGTCGAGGCCCAGGAGAGATTGGCGCGGGTGTTGTAGGTGTCCTTGCCCTGAAGGATTTTCTGGGTGTTTTCGACGACGCTCTTCAGGATGCCGAGCGACATGTAGTCGCTCGTTTCGGTCCGCTTGGTGGGGGAGAAGTATTGTTCGAAGATGTGGGTCATGATGTCGATGCTGGCGGCGGCGGTCTTCTTCTTCGAAAGGCCCACCGTGTAGGAGGGATCGATGATGGCGAAGGTCGGGATGAGATTGTCGTTCTTGGTGCTCCTCTTGTCGTTGCGGGCGTCGTTGCTGATGACGGTGTTCCCGTTCGTCTCGCTTCCCGTGGCGGCCATGGTGACGATGACCCCGAGGGGAATGGCGCGGCTCACCGGGAGCTTTTTCAAAAAGACGTCCCAGATTTCGTTTTCCTTTTTGAAAGCGGAAAGGGCGATGGCCTTGGCGCAGTCCATCACACTGCCGCCGCCCGCGGCGAGGATGAAATCGATACCGTTCTCGATGATCTTCCTTCTACCGCTCTTGACGCTCTCGAGTTCTGGGTTGGGACGGACACCGGCCTCTTCATGGAGTTCGATGCCCATGGTGCCGGCAATCTCGTGGATCCGCTTGTGGATGCCGAGGTCCTTGATGGCATTCCTCCCATACACCAAAAGGACGCGTTTCGCTTCCGCCTCCCTTAAAAGATCGGGAAGGGTCTCGATCTCGTCCTTGCCGAAAACGATTCTTGTCGGACTCCTGTAGTCGAAATTCTCCACATCTCTCACATCCCCATATCCTGGATTACGGTCGCGACAGTCAAAACAGCGCTGTCGAACTTTTCCTTTTCTTATTATAGCACGGATTCTCTTCATTTGCATGATGTCGGCTCATGTCGACCGGTTGATTCTTCCGCGATGACGAATGGTGTGATAGCGTTGCAAAGATGGTCCTTATCGCATATAATTAACGATAAGTCCGCCACCGTCTGGCGATTGCCCGAAAAGAGGGGTGTCCATGCGACCCGACTACACACACTCGATCGTCAATATCACATCTTCGCTCCTGGCCCGTTACGGCGTCGAACACGACCATCCCACCCTCCGCTCCCTGGATGGTTGGTTGCGAAAGGACCACAGGCATATCGTCGTGTTCTTGCTTGATGGGCTCGGGGAAAACCTCATGCGTATGCATCTCGATGAAACGGATTTCCTCGTGCGACACAAGCAGGACACGGTGACTTCCGTCTTCCCCGCCACCACGACGGCGGCGACGACGGCACTGCTCACGGGGAAGACCCCGTTGGAGACCGGTTTCTTGGGATGGTTCCTCTACTTGCCCAAGGAAGACATACATTATGAGATTTTCATGGGCAGCGACTTCTACGACGATAAGAAAAAGATTCCCGAAGGTTTCCATGAGAAACATTTCCAATATGAAGATTTCTTCACCAAAATCAAACGGGC
>PUMR01000077.1 GCA_003551455.1 Mollicutes bacterium
CACCAGCCTTTGGGAAACCGACTTGGAATACGACTACGTCCGCTATGAAGACCTCCGCAAAATCCTGAAAAACATCCTCCGCACCTGATTTACAACAAAGCCCTTTTTTGAAAAAACACAATCAGCCTCTTAGCTAAGCGGCTATTGTGTTTTTCTTCTTCTCAAACTGTAAAAGTCAAGTTATAGCACAGTCGATCCGCATGGTGTTCATCACGGGTCGTAGCAGAAGAATGCACCTCTCAGCTGTATTCATTCGTGCTCGAGCCAAGAGGTGCATACGATCATGGGGCGACGAACGTCAGGGGCAGGACATCTTCCGCCCCTCATCAGTCTTCATCGATTATGTCCAAGGCGTCAAGGATGTCTCCTTCCCGCCTGAAGGAAGTAAGCGGAATCTCGATGTCGACTTCGACACCGGTCTCGATGCTTTCATAGTCCGCATCGGCAGACAGTCTGGGCGAACTCATGATGATGATCGCTCCACTCGGCAGGATGTTCGTGGTGATGGAAGCGGCACCGCCGGCGGTGTTTTGGCCGATGATGGTGGCGAGGCCCATATCCTTGGCGATCTGGACCATCATGTTGCCGGCGCTGTATGTGATGGGGGAGGCGAGGATGTGCCACTCATAATCTCTTGCCTCCGTCTCGCCGGCATAGTAGGTGGTGGAAGTCGACAGATCGCCGGCATTGAGATTGTGCAGGGGAATATCTTCATCGGTCATGTGGCCGAGAACCTGGATCATGCCGCCGACAATTCCGCCGGTATTGTAAGAGAGGTCGATGATGATCTCTTCGACAGTCTCGAGACTGTCGACATAATCGAGGACTTCGGCGAATTTTTCCCCGGTCTCCTCGTCAAATCCCGATATGGGAATCCGGGCCACACGCCCGTCATCATAAAGAACCACACTGTCCTCGTCCAGGATGAGTGGGTCGTCGAGTTGGCGTCGGTCGACCAGACGGTAATCCTGGATATCCCAGAGAATCTCATAGAACGATTGTGAACGCGGTCCGAGCTCGTTGAACCCGAGCTGGGGCTCATAGTCCGGATAGTACATACCCGTTGTGAGGAAAGAAGTGTGCAGATCGTCAAGCCGGAGCGCCATTCTGCGGATGTTCTCATAATGACGACGGCTGTCACGAAGCGCTTCTTCCATGTCGAAAACATCATAGTAGGTGTCCACCGCATGGTCCGCTTTCAACCCATAGAAGTAATCGAAGGAAAATACAAGGAAGTTGTAGGTGGCAAGACGCTTTTCACGGGGAATGGACTCATGGTTGTAAGAGCTCGACAGCATGGTCGAGCGGACATCTTCGTCATGCCGTTGATAGGTGTCGAAACCGTAGATGGCATCGCCATTATAATAGAGGTCGAACATGGAACCCGAGAAGAAGAGGTTCGCGACATGGAAAGGTATGAGATAGCGGTCGCGGACAAGCTCCATCCGATACGCTTCGAAATCGAAGACGACCGGGTCGGAGAGTTCGTATTCATAACCGACGACTTCCAGACCGAGGCCGAAATCCGTCTTGGGAGAGACATGGAAGGAATTGAAGAAGCTATAGTTGTTCACAATAGCGGTGTTGTCGGCAAAATCGATTTCCAACGAATAGGTCATCTCGTCATAGAGTCCGTCTTCATCTTCGAAATGACTCTCGATGATGACGCGGTTTCCGACAAAGGACACATCCAGCTCGTCGTAATGGATGGCGCCCTCTTCCTCACCGCCGTCTAGGAGCTCGAGAAATGCGCGCATATCGACATAAGGGGTCCCGCCGGCTTCCAGATAGTAGATGCGGAGGTCCCCGTCATCCAGCGCCCACTCTTCGGCAAGGTTTTCGAAAGGGAGAATGTTGAACGAATCCACGGCCCCTTCTTCACGAGGAGCGACAACAACGGTGATGTCATGTTCGAAAACCGTATCATCGTAGGGCTCTTGCGTGAAAGTCACCGTAGTGGTCAAAAGGACCTCTTTCTCGCCGGTTTGATGGAGGGGGGGATTCACAAGCCCGCTTTGATGGATATAGCTCTCGTCTTCACTGTGCCATTCTTCAAAAATCACATCGTCGATGGCCGAAGGGAACTCGATGCTTGATGCCTCGATGGGCGAAGTGACCCAGTCGATAGTGGCGATGGCCTCATCGATCATGAGGCCTGCGGAATCCTCCAGGCTGTACGTGGGCGCACTAAGGGTGAAATCGACCGTATGAGACGCATCAGCGACTGAGAGCTCGGCGGAGAGCACGACCGTTTCATCCTCTTCATGAAAGAGGGGACGTGTAAGTGAACCATCAGCAGAGAGTACGTCCGGTTGATCCGATGTCCAAGTGATCGTAACTCCATACATTTCTTCCGGAAGGGGAAGGTCGTCTTGCAAAGGTTCATTCAGCCATGCTTTTTCTTCGAAAATGTTCTCGATGTATTCGAGGGTCTCATCCACATTCAAAGACGGTATGGACACATCGATGCTCCGTGTCCGGGCGTATCCTTCGGCCTCCGCCGCGGCGACAAGTTCGACGTTCTGGTCACCTTCGGCGAAAGTCGGTCGGCGGACGAGTTCACCCGTCGGTTTCAGATATGTCTCGTCCGATGAGGTCCAGGCAATCTCGAAATCATCCACCTCGTCCGGGAGGTCGATCGACGCATCGAGGGTATCGGGGACATCGATGCTCTCCAATGCCCCGTCAAGATAGATATGATAGGTCTCCTTTTCGGGAAGTGCGAACACCGTGACAGGATAATCGGCTTCCTTGACGACATCATCATACTCGATGGTGGCAGTCAGCACGACTTCCGCATCCCCTTCGTCATAGAAGGGGCGGTTGACTTCGCCGGTGGCGGAAATAACG
The DNA here is from genome assembly GCA_003551455.1 of Mollicutes bacterium. Next base: position 2,851 of record PUMR01000077.1, read on the forward strand.
TCCTCATCATCCGTTGTCCAGATGATCGGAAACCCCTTGACCTCGTCGGGGAGGTCGATGGCGTCGTCGGTCTCACTTTCGATGGTGATGGCGTCCAATGCTTCTGTTAGGCGCTCTTCAGTGGTCGGCCCGGTCTCGCAAGCACCCATGGCGAAAACGGCGATCAAGACGAGCCAGAAAAGGATGGATTTGACTCTGTTCATTGCGACACGCTCCTTTCATGTTTTTTGTCGCGACAGAAACTTCAAGGTGGCGTTTTGCATGTCAAATATCATGTCTGGCAGTAAAAAAGATATAACAATTTATTATATACTACCATATGATGGAGAAATCCGCCATGGTATCCAGCAGCCCGGTGTGGCACAAGCCATTGGACTATCCGTCTCTCCAAAAGGCTCATAAAACAACAGACGCTTGCTTTCGGGACACACCGAACATTGATTTGCCATATCTGCCGATGTTGTAGTATAATCAGAACTGCCCGTCTCCACACGACAACAAGACAAGACGGGCTTTGCAAAACAAAAGAAGACAAAACGGTTTGTGGAAAGCGGCAGGTTCACACTCGTATCCTGGGTGATACCTGGGAGGTATTTATGTATTTTTTCAATAAGAAAGTATGGCATCCTATCTATTATGTAAGGGTCTTTGTTTCGGCCCTCGTAGCTCTGCTCCTTTTGGGAGCCTCCTCCGAATTTTTCGGCTGGCCGGGCGATTCTTTCACAAAGACCATGGCGGAGTTATGGTTTGTCCCCGTCTCCATGGTCCTTTTTCTCTTCCTATTCCATCTGACGAAACGGATGCTCGCGAAGACTTATGATCATGCCGACGAAGAACAGGAGTTCATTCTGCACATGTCGAAGAAGGTGCGGCGTCGGTTGAACTATGACAAGGAGGACTTTCTCCATCTACAAGAAGATGAGAAGTTTCAACGATTCTTTCATGACGCCTATGTAGTTTTCCGCGACGGCGAAACCGACGAGCTGAACTATGACACCCTCGTCGGACGTTTCGACTCTGACTATCCTTATCTGGAAGCGGTCAGGTTTATCGTCCGGGAGACCATAAGACTGAGAAAAAAATACAAGTGATCCCAAACTATGTCACCCGACACGGAGTAGCCAGGTCTACGATAGACGAACGAGCATTTTGGTGTACAAACCGATAATAATGGGTCGACTTCTTGGACATCGTCAAAAACCCCGGCTTCACGAGCGGAATCAAGAATCATAGAGCATCACCACGCTCCTTCCTTCAGGTATCGATGGAACGAGGACATTCACGATGTGACCCAAAGACCTCGCCGCCACTGGAGCTCGCTTCCGTTCCATGCAACTCGCAGCCTCATAGGGAGATTTACTCATCTCACCTTTACC
>PUMR01000042.1 GCA_003551455.1 Mollicutes bacterium
ACTACACAGTTAGTATTGTAAACCTAAAGGAGTTGAACAAAATGGAGACGAAACAGATACAGGTGAAGACCGGCGACAAAGTGCATATTGGCATGGTTGCCAAGCACGGTGTTGGAGTTGTGGGTGTGGTTGTTGAAACAACACTGACACAGGTGATTGTAGAAACTGCAGAAAACAGGTTCTGCAGGGGCTACATTGGAAATGTGACGGTGCTGGAATACGCGGAGTAGGTGGACGAAATGGCAAAAATTGACCAAGAAATTGAATACTTAAGAACCTGGGATACTGAGTACATTTGGAAGGTGCTTGGTAAAGAAGGTGTCAAGGCACTGGCAGAAGAGTTAGTGCAGCACAGAATCGATGAGGAGCACATACACGGGCTTGAGAAACTCCTGAAAACCGGGTACAACCAGCGATTAAGAAGCGACTTCAGGAAGTCGTTATACACGCAGGTGTGTATGTGGAGGGTGAAATCCGATGCAGGTGAACAGGTGCACAGAACACCACTGTCACTAAAGCAGATGGATACCTTACTGCCTTGGAAACGGAGATTTTAAGCGCAGGAGTGGGAGTAAATGGCTAAAGCTACTAAATTATACAGACACGACAACAGACAAACTCGGCACAGGCGTGCCGAGTGCAAAGCAGTCGAACGCAACGTGCAGGAGCAACACAGATTCTTGCATGAACTCGTATATGGGCAGGCGGCTTGTTTGCTGCCTGCAATGTATGGGCGGTTTACACAACCAAGACAGGGGGAATAAAAATGGAGCATGGTGTGAGATGGAGCGAAATCTCGAAAAAAGACTTCTGCTTTGAAATAAAGCAGAAGTTTTTTAGAACAGAGAAATTGCGGGCGAAATTTGTTGAAAAACTGCACGAAAAAGACAATTTCGTGGAGATAATTGGATATCAGGGCTAAATAATGACCCAAGAAACCATTTTTGCCTTTGAAGAGGCAATGGAAGAACTTCAGGATGTCGTAGACAAACTGAAGCGGGTGCTGCATAACGCACCGAACATGATTGAGGAACGGGCGATATCATATTGGCTCGGATACCTCGAGGATATGGCACTGATGGAAGACGAAAGCCGGGCAATCATGGTGATGCCGTGGCAGACACTTGCAGAATTGAAAGAAGCGGCTTCAGGCAAAGAGGAGGAAAACTGATGTTTGGGAAGTTGCCTGCGGGTTATGGGGAGGCAGAATGTTGCTATAACTGTAGACATTCTGGAGGTTCAATGTTGAATCCCGGCTGGTATTGCTATTTTTATGGCGAATCGGTCACAGTTGCGAAGCATTGTATCTGTAATGAATGGGTTCATATTTGAAAACTGGCCGCACCACGCGGCACGGATTGACCGGATAACGGAAGCCGGACTACTGGACGAATTTAAAGAGGTACTTGCAGAGGAGAAGGCAGAACGAATGCCAGATCCTCATGAAATCGGGGCAATGGCTCATGATGTCATTTCCGATGAAGCTGCAATCGCCGCAAGTATAGATGTGTGTTTAAGACACGGGCTTAGCCTGTGGGATGAGGACTTAAAGAGAGAGGAGATATTCAATGACGAATAGAGATAGAATTAGGTATCTTGAGCAAATGCTCGGGAGAATACACCAACAAATCATCAGGAGCCGTAATTCCACGGAATTGCGGTTTTTTCAAGATATTCGTGACCGGTGGGAAAACGAGTATGTAGAGTTGGTGAGAGTCACAAAAACAGAAGAAGATCACAGAAGGAGGAGGAGAAGAGGATTATGACCGAAGAAAAAACAAGAACTTGTAACAAGTGCAAAACTTCTTATTCTATCTCTTATTTTCACAGAGATGGAACAAGGCCAGAAGGGATATCATATATCTGCAAATCATGTGCAAATGTAAAATCTAACAGATATTATTGGAAAAACAGGGAGCGGATAAACATGGATAGGGCACAAAAACGGGCGGCAGGTCGTGCACTGAAACGACAGGCAAAACGGGTTGAAACTATAGAGTTTCTCAAATCTACGGCGTTAAAAATAATGACGTGGGATTGTGAAAATATCTATATGCTCGAAGGATGGTTTAATGACATGCTCTGGGTATGTAAAGAAGAAGGGATGTCCCCGAAATTCGAAAAATACGGGGTAGAATGGCAAAAAATACCATCAGTAAAGCCTGATCCGTTTGTTGTTATTCAGTTAAGAACCAACAATTATGAACCTATTGCCTTTGATAGAAAAGGCAGGGCATTGGTTGATAATGGAGAAGGAGAACCGATGGAAGTTATTACTGCTCCCTTGTAGGGATAGGATTGGTTCATTACCAATCCGGCAGTATTTCCCCGAAAGGGGATAGGTGAAACAAATGGAAACCAGAACATATAAGTTCGAGGGGCTCGGAGAAATGGTAGACATTGTCCGGGCAGACGTTGAATTGGTCGATGAAAAACCTCTGTTTATATTACCGGAGGGGTCAGAAGAGGTTCACCCACTTGCTCGCAGGAATGCCTTGATAGGGCAGAGATCGCAGCAATTTTTTGGGTATGCTACAGACCAATATCAACTGGTTCAGCATTATGAAGTAGCAGAGATGGTTTCAGGGTTCATCACAGAACATTTTCCAAACCTGCATATTAAGGGAACAATAAAGACAACAGGCCCTAAAATGAGGTTGAACTTCATGTTCCCTGATCACACATTCGATGACAACACATCTCAGGGGATTTATCCCGGCGCCTTTGTTAATCATTCGATTGATGGCAGGGGTAGCTTAGCCGGTGGTGCACGTTTCTACAAGGTTATCTGCACAAACGGTATGATGTTTAAGACCGTAATACCGGAAGCGTCTTTTTCGGTGAAACACATTGGCGACTTTGAAGAAAAAGTGAAGAAATCGTTTGGATTGCTCACATCGGGTATAGAAATAATTCAGAGAATAGAAACTCTCATTGGAATTGCCGTTGAAGACAGATACAGGCATTTTACCAGAGATGGTGTGTTTGAAGTGCTGCAAAGAATAACAGGTTCAAAACGTCTGGCAAAATACATCATTGAAGTGGGTGAATTAAACCCTGAAAACTTCACCCGATACGAGCTTTACAATGATATCACACGATATTTTGAGCATAATTCCCGGTCTATTAATCATGGAGAAAAATATGACATAATAGCCGAGAAACTCTTAACAGGCGAAATCCCGGTGATGTTGGAGGAAAACAAAGAAGAATGATCTTCAAACTTTTTTAAAAAAGGTTTGATACCCATGATTTGAAGATTTTTAAAAAAGTTCGGTGATCATGCTGCAGGTAACTTTTACAAAAGTTAGATACCCGGGACTCGAAAACTTTCGAAAACCTTTGATAATCATGGCTTTGAAGACTTTAAGAGAAGTTTGGTGATTATAGTATGGAGATGTATAACAATATCCTTTTATGGTTATCAACCCTAATAACAGGGGTAATGATATGGCAAAAATGAGCGTTATAAAAGCAGAATCGGCTGCTAAAAACGTTATACACCTATTTGGTCGTGATGAATCAGGTGGGGCATGCCATATAAAAGTGCAGGGGTTTAAACCCTATTTTTACGTTTCTATTGAAGATGCACCCAATTTGAAGGGGATTGTTGATAAACCAACTTTGTATCAGGCTATTGATGGAGAACAGGTAGTAAAAGTGCTCCCGCGTGCCGTTGGTGATATCTATGATTTGAGACAACAGGTGCGACACCATTATGAAGCTGATGTATTGTTCACGAACAGATTCTTAATTGATAAAGGAATATCTACTGCAATAGAATATAGCGGTTCAGACACGATACATACTGATAATATCTATCCCGCAACTTTGAAATCTTTATCACGGGTGTGTTATCTTGATATTGAATGTGACGATTCGCAAGGGTTCCCTGTGCCAAAACACCACAAAATACTTTGTATTTCGGTGTTTGATTCTTTTGATGCCGAATATATGACGTTCATATTATCAGGTGATGATCATGACGCGGTTTCTGAAAACCATATTGTGTTGTCGTTTGAAACTGAAAAAGAGATGTTAGCAGGACTTTTTAATTATTTGAAACAAAAAAATCCCGATATCATAACAGGATGGAATGTTGCGAATTTCGATATTCCATACCTAAAAGACAGAATGGAGCATTTGGGTATCGACCCCGGTAAACTCGGCAGAATCCCCGGAATATCAAGAGAAAAACAAGATATCAGAGGACGGGTAGTTTTTGATTTGTTGCCTGCATTCAAGAAATTAACGATAGTGGATGGAGAACGCGAATCATACAGACTGGATTCAATAGCAAAAGAAGAACTTGGGTTTTCGAAAATTGAACGCCGGGTAAATGTTTGGGATTTGTGGCGTTGGAACCCCGAGGAATTGATTAAATACAACCTCAGAGATGTTGAAATCTGTAGAGAACTCGATATTAAACGCAGAATTATTGAGTTTTTCGAGCAGTTATCGGGGTATGTCGGGTGTTGTATTGAAGATTCATTATATTCTACAAAACTACTGGATATGCTGTTATTACGGCAGGCAAAAGGTAGATACGTATTACCATCAAAAAAGCGGGCATTAGAACCACAGTTTGAAGGTGCGTTGATATTCGAACCTGCAAAAGGGTTACAGAAAAATGTGGTGGTTCTTGATATAAAATCGTTATATCCGATGGCAATGATGACATTAAACGCATCCCCGGAAACAAAAGATCCAAAAGGAGAACTTGTTGCACCGACAGGAGCAAGGTTCCGAAAAACACCGGACGGGTTGTTTAAAGAGGTAACATTGAAGTTGCTTACAGAACGGTCAGAGAAGCGTGCCATGCGTGATAAAACCCGATACGATTCAGAAGAGTATATTTTATACGACTTGCAGCAAAATGCCGTGAAAATCGTGATGAACAGCTTATACGGGGCATCGGCTCATGTAGGGTTCCGGTTGTTTGATGGAGTAATATCTGCAGCAATAACGTCTACAGGCAGAAAAATAATCCGGCATACAAAAAATGTCATTGAATCGTATGGATTCGAAGTGGTTTATGGAGATACGGATTCTACGATGGTAAAAATAGATGTGGAAGATTTAAAATCTGTTCTTGAAATAGGTGATTTTTTAGCGTCTGAAATCAATTCAAGTTATGATTCTTTTGCAAAACAAGAATTAAAAGCCGATGAACACTGGTTTTCAATAAAATTAGAGAAGATATACAAACGGTATTATCAGGTAGGCAAAAAACGGTATGCCGGGCTTCTTGTATGGAAAGAAGGTCAGTTTGTAGATAAAACTGAAATTGTCGGTTATGAACTCAAAAGAAGCAATTATCCACGAATAACAAAAGAAACCCAACAAAAAGTCTTTGATATGATGTTGAATGAAGTAGATCCGGCAGAAATAAAGGAATATGTATCAAGGGTAATAACGAAAATTAGACGCGGTGAAGTCAGTCTTGAAGATATAGCTATCCCTCGGGGGATTAAAAAAGATATGGACGAATACTTAACACAAGACGAACACATTAGAGGAGCACGATATGCCAACGAACATTTTGGAGAACATCTTGGTGAAGGCTCCAAACCGAAGAAAATATTCATAAAAACAGTTACCGGGGATTATCCCCAAACAGACGTTGTATCAACCGAATATCCCGGTGATTTGCCATCTGTGTTCATTGTGAATTACGAACTCATGATGGAGAAAACCATAAGATCACCTATAGAACCAATCCTGCAAGATATCGGTTTAACGTGGGCTGATGTCGATCCTACGGTCAAAACGTTGAGCGATTTTGGGTTGTAAAAGGTATTATATATTCATAGAGTCTATACTAATATGCACAGATAGCGATCCCCGATGAGCCGCAAAAGTGGGGAGGGGAAAAACCAGTTTGAAACAGAGGTTCGAAAAAATGGACGATAAGAAACAGAAAGTCCTAAAAATGCTAGAAGCAACCCCCGAATGGGCGGCTGTTGATAGCGGTAAAGCAGAGCAGATATTTGATGAGTTGTTCGAGAAATATAAAAATCGATACAGCGAGCCCACGATTGTTTCTTTTATAAAGGGCAAACTCCGCACGGTTGCAGAAACCGAAGATGCGGAAGAACTTACCGGGTTTACACTTGGTGGGTGTGACAAAGCCGGTATGAGGTTGCCTGTATCTTATGTTCTCGTTAAGAAGGACGGGACAAAAGAGAAGGTTGTTTCATGGAGGTCATCTACAATCCCTGCAGGCCCACATATCACACGAATAAAAGCAAATTATAATGAGCAGTTTAATAACTACCAAGTGCTCGAATTGGTTGATGCAAAGCCTGTGAGGGATTTATCAAAGATTGCTGCAGGTGCTTTAACTATCCGGGATGAAGGCGAATTCGACAACTACCTTGGTGCAGTGCATCCTGTGATGGTAAAAGGCCGGATTGCATGGGTGAACCCTATATATAACAAGGATGCAGACGGTCAAAGAGCCAATGCGATACCTCTGCTTGTAGATAACAAGCTGGTAGCCGAGATTGTGCTTGAATATGATTCTCTGGTTACAATCAACCTGCGTGTTAATCCGCAGGCAAAGGGTCGTCCTTATATCGGTTTAACTGATATCGGTGTTCTGTTGGATGATGCTATAGAAGAGTCTGATAATCCAGAAGAGCAGGCAAAGTTCCTGCAGATGGGTCTAAAAGGTAGAAATATTCTTGCAACCGGGGATGTAATGAACATTTCTGAGAGGTTTACCAAAGAAGGAGATCGCACATTGCCTGTATATATTGCAGTAGGCGGTATCACAGAATTGGAGTCTGAATCAACAGAGCCTTGGACAGAACCACTTCTTGAAGCAGAGAAAAAGAAGAAAGCCAAACCCGAAGAACCGAAGTCAGAGGAGCCAACGCACGAACCCCCGAAGACTGAAGACAAAAGTCTTAAAGCGAGTGTTGTATGGGAACTTGCAGAAGAAATAGTAGAATTCTGCAGAACGGTGAATAAAACGCCAACCATGCTCTCATCATCTGAGCTTAAGAAAGCCGGAATTGGCGAGGGATATACGAAAACTGCCATAGAATTGGGTATTCAGAAGGCTAAGTCGTTATATGAGATTGGCGTAAAACAGGCGTGATCTTATGGTTGTTTTCAAAAAGAGTGTTCGACATCAGAAGAAATTGAAAATGGGGATAGTCGGGCCGAGTGGGAGTGGGAAAACCTACTCATCCCTTCTTTTGGCACGCGGGATCGCAGGGGAAACCGGGAAAATTGCGGTTATCGATTCCGAGAACAAAAGTAGCGAATTGTATGCCGATTTGACGGATTTTGATGTTGCTATCCCTTCTGAAAAGGTATCTGTTGATGAAATGGATAAGATGATAAAAGGTGCAATAGCTGCAGGATATGATGTTCTGGTTATTGATTCTATAACTCCTGTATGGAGAACTTTATTGGAACTCCACGAAAAATATACCCGGCAAACAGGCAACTCTTTTACTGCATGGGATAAAGTAACCCCGGAATATACGAGATTCATAAATCTGTTGGTTTACTCGGATATCCATATATTGTTCACGATTCGAGCAAAAACCCAATATGAGGTCGTTATTGATAGCAACCAAAAAGCGGTTCCTAAGAAACTAGGTATAGGCCCGGTTTTCCGACAAGGAATTGATTATGAGCCAGATGTTGCGCTCGATATGACGTTTGATGGGAAAGACAACTATGCAATAGTGAGCAAAACAAGAATAAATATACTCCCGATGGGACACGAATTTATACCTACGATTGAAATGGGCGCGAAACTCCAAGAATGGATATCAGGTGGTGAGATAGAAGAAAAAGAGGAAGAAGAGGTTTTATCTGAAACAACCTATGAGGAGGAGATTGAAGAACTATGGTAATCATGGCACGAATCAACAATCCCCAAGGTTCCGGGCTTTGTTTCATAAATATGGTGTCTGGGAAACTTCCTGCAGAAGTTATCAATGATTTGGACGAGGTCTTATCAGATTATGTACAGGGCTTCGAATGGATGGATACCTATAAATCGGGCGAATGGGATGGACGGTATAGACTGTTCAAACAAGCAAAAAATGGTGCTTGGTATTTTCCTATTGGGTATCTGAAAGTTGTTATTGATTATCTACGATCATCGGGCGTAATAATCCATTCTGTTGTTGTATCTGTGCCCAAAACTGAAACTCTCGGGATTCAGTGGGATAATAAAATAATGAGGTTACGACCATATCAGCAAGAAATTGTTGATAAAATTATTGAGAACAATGGTTGGTGCACCATACAAATCCCTACAGGCGCCGGGAAGACTGCAATCGCGCTCAGGGTTGCAACAATGGCAAACACCCCGTTTTTAGTGGTGGTTCATAGGAAGGAGTTATTATACCAGTGGAAATCCGAGATAGAAAGGTTATTGAAGATATCCCCGGTATTGTATGGCGCGGGACACAAAGAAGAAGTTACCGGAGAACGTCCTGCAGTCGTTATGGTGCAGTCATTGATACGACTCGTAAAGAAAGGATACCGATTTAGTTTTCCGTTTGTTATCTTTGATGAAGTGCACACAACCCCTGCAAACGAAGCCTATAGTGTAGCCATGAATATCGGAGCAAGATGGCGTCTTGGATTGTCGGCTACTGCTCGGAGAGAAGACGGAAAAGACAAAATGCTGTTTGGTGCTGCAGGAGAGATTATTCATACATTGAAACTCACAGAACTGGTAGAAAAAGGGTATCTTATAGAACCTAAATTCCGGTTGTATGAAGTGCCGTATCCTGCACATACAATCGGGGATTATGCAAGGTATTCAGAAGTCTATAAAATGGGTGTCACACATCACAAAGCCAGAAACGAAATAATTGCACGTGAAGCTCAAAAAGGGCTTGAAGAGGGTCGTCTTGTCTTTATAAATGTCCGGCACATCGAACACGGAAAAAAACTGAACAGACTGATACCTGATTCATATTTCATACACGGAACAAGCCCTGACAGACAAGAAATGCTACAAGCATTTAAAGACGGGGTTATCAGGTGTTTAATCTCGACTTTACTTCGTGAAGGTGTAGATATCCCTGCAGCATCTCAGTATATCAATGCTGCAGGAGGAGCAAGTAGTATCGCAACTATACAAACGGCGGGCAGAGTAATGAGAACAGCCGATGGTAAGGAAGATACGTTGATTATAGAATTGATTGATAATTGCCATAAATTCCTTATTAGGCATACCCAACAACGATTTGGCGCTTATTCTGCTGAATATGGAGAATACTTTGATAATGCAGAGGTAATAAAATGAGGATACCGGAAAGCGAATGGGTTTGGGGGGGATACCCCGGGCACTTCATTGGTGCTGACAGATGCAAGTTCAGAATGAGAACAGAAGTGGGAGATCATGTCATATCGACAGTGGGAGATTTCAGGACAGAATTGAGCAAAGAAGCAGAAGAAATCGGTGTGGGGAGAACTTTCGAAACAATGGTGTTCAAACTGCAGGATGAAGTGTGCCATTGTGGATGTGGAATGAGGCTTCCAAAGTCTTGGATAGAAATGGACTCCAAAGGCTATAACGATCCGGAATCAGCGAGAAAAGGACATATGAAGTTATGCTATAAATGGGCAGAAATCGAAACCTATGAAGAGGATTAAAACATGATGATAACAATAAAAATCATTGTAAATGAAGAAACAGGCGAAAAACAGGTTGTTTCTGTTGAAGAAAATCGGTTTATACCGTGCGAATTGGTAGAAGATGTTGTAAAATTAATATCAGGGGTTGATTTAACTCCTGTAACTATTTCAAAACCATCATCTTCTGAACAAGCGGTTGTTACAGATATTCAAGTTTCAACTGTAGACCACCCTATAAAGTGGACGCAGGAAGAAGACCAGACTATTAAAAACTGTAGAACCCGTGATGAAGCTATTACTGCATACCTAAAAACATTTGGAGAAAAAAGAACAAAAAGTGCAATTCACACACGATGGAAACGCATTAAACCGAGCCCCAAAACCCCGGTGATAACCCGGGGAGATAAAGTAGTAATAAAAACAAAATACTCAAAAAAGACGGGTATGGTAAGAAAAAAAGATGAAACGGGGGGGGATATCTTGGTGGATCTCGGGATAGAAGGGTTGTTATGGGTAAAATCAGATGATGTGGAATTAGAATGATGATTAAACCCTGCAGGTATGGATGCCAGCATCTTGATGAGCATATCATCAGTAAGACAATCACTTTTTGGTATTGTCAGTATCACAGGCATAAATTGGTAGGGTGGGAGTCACCTAATGAAACAATGGAACCGCCGGGCTGCAAAGATTGGAGCACCGGGTATCGTGACGAGAGGATGATAGCATGAAAGACTGGATAAAATTTGTATTGGGCGGAAAGTTACCTCCTGAACGAAAATATGTGTTGTGTTTGCTCGAACCCCTTGAAAACAAAGGTATTCCAAGGGGTGTAGTGGTCGGGTATCTACGATATGCAGCAGGGGATAAAAATTCTCCACAATTCATAACTCCGGGGATATATCGGATTGTCAGAGAAGGGATTTATTGTAGAACACGAGAAGTGACACATTGGTGTTATTGTTTATCACGCGGGTTTGAATTTCCAAAGGTGGGTGAAGAATGAATAAAATCACAAAAATGCTTTTTCCAAAGGAAGAAGAGAAATTTATCCTCAAAATATCGTTTATTAACGATATGGGAGAAGTTGTGGTAAGAAATGAATTTCCTGTGATAGATGGGTGTATAATAGCGTATGATTGTAAATTAAACCCCGATATTGAACACATTTCAAATTCGCTTAGTAGAGCGATATCTGATGTGATTATTGCTGGATTGGATAGAATTACTAAAATAGAGTTTGAAATATCAAGAGAATAAATAGAGGAAAAAATGACACCCGATGAAACAGAATTGCCTGAATGGGCGCAGATACGGTTAAAAACCCAACAAGAAGAGATTCAATATTGGATGAACCGGGTGCATGAACTGGAATCCAAACTGGAATGGTATTGGAGATTAAATAGACCAACACAGGCGGTTTGAATGAAACGGTTTCTACCTTTAACTTATGAACCCAAGATACAGGGTGTCATAAACGGGACTATTCGGCAAACGATACGAAAAGGTTGGAAGTTAAAAATAGGCGATCAGGTGGCATTTCATGGGTGGGAGGGAACACCATACAAAAGCAAATGGAGTTTCAGGACGGAATATTTCACACTGAACGAAGTTATTGACATCCGTATTGATGACGAAGGGTTTGATGTATATTCCGATATAGTTGTTGCTCTACAAATAACGAAGGGTGAAGTTACAATGGATGAAATTGCCCGTCTTGACGGTATTGATCCACCAACAGGGGAAGAATTGCGGAGCGTCCTTTTATCAATGGGCTGCATAGGAGATGCACAAATATTGAGGTGGTAATAATGGGTAGAAAAATGATATCACCATTAGATTGTAACCAGTGTCAGAATGCACTCCCCCGAATTACAAGAGATTGGCACGGACATATGAACCGCCCGGTGATGATTTTCTGGTGTAAAGTTGTAGAATGTGAATTCATTAAACGGTCACAGCCTTGGACTGATGAACGTCATGTGAGGAGATAATTGTATGTCAGTATGGAACGAATATGGACGTAACTCTATTGATCGTGTATGTTGTGAATACGACCAAAAGCGAATTAATGGGTATATTACCAATGCCCGGCAGGATATTGAACAGATTCGGGCATATATCTGGTCATGTGAAAAACAACTGGATATTATTAAAGGTATTGAATATAATAAAACGGTTACTGTTCGGAAAGGTAAATCGTATTTCGGTCATGTCGAATACAGGGTGGATCTAATAGTAGTTCCCGTTATTGGTAATACAGAATATCGTGATGGTGCATGGACAGAAATATCAGAAGAATATCCAGCAACCCCTAATTCGCATGATCTAGACGGGATGCCGGGGCGTGCAATTGCACTTGAACGGGCAACATGGTTGCAGTCACAACATCTTGCAGCACGGATAATCCGGTTTCAACCAACGAAAAAAGAGATGGATAAATACAATATTTACGATTCGGAGATTAAATTATGACGCGATATAAATGTTCAGATTGTTTATTAATCATTTCAGATACCGATTTAGAAGAAGATGGAGCATGTCCTGTATGCAAATCCAGCACTTTCTTAACCGAAATGTGCGAAGCTGATGGAGTTTGTACATGCGCCGAGCCAGTATCGTATGAGATGAATGTGTGTGATGTGTGTGGGGAAAGAGTATGTCCCTGTAAAAGTCATAACGTAGAACTGTACTCTAGAATAACCGGCTACATAAGCGCCGTTGGCTCAGATAAGGGCGGTGGATGGAACGTTGCGAAAAAACAAGAGTTTAAAGACAGGAGGAGATACGAAATATCATGATGCTATCCGATTATAGTCCTGCAGCGAGAGATAAAATTTATCACGAATTCGATAGAAAACGGCTTGAATCGCTGTTAAAAGGATGTATTGATGATATCAGGACTATTGAAGAGTTTAAAACGGCGATAAAAGAACAGATGTATCTTTTGGATGCAGCAACATACAAGAGAACCATTGTATTAAGTAAAGCTCACCATTCAGAAGGTAAAAAAGTAGAATACCGTGTCAGAGTGGTTGTTATTCCCATTATCAGAGGACACGATATCAATATCAGCGCTTATACTGAGTTACAAGAGTTTCACTCAAATCGTGATGAAGCGTTTCAAAGAGCGGTTGAATTACAGGCAGAATATGACGCATCTTTTAAATTGAAGTTTAAACCGTCTATTCGTGAAATAAATGATTATTATATCAATGATGCGGAGATTGACATATGAACAAACATAAAGGTATGATGACTTCACAGAAATCAGACTGGATAACCCCACCAGAACTGATAGATTCAGTGTTGCAGGTTATGGGAATGATTGATCTCGATCCGTGTTCACCTTTAGTACTTGCACCTGTTCCGGCTAAGATGTATTATACAGAATGGAGCAACGGATTGGAACAAAACTGGTATGGACGGGTTTACATGAACCCACCATATGGAAAAGAAATAAAAAAATGGATTGAAAAGGTAATTTATGAATACAACATTGGAAATGTGACAGAAGCGATTGTATTGGTTCCAGCGAGAACTGATACCCGGTGGTTTGCATTACTTACAAAATATCCTTGGTGTGCAATACAAGGCAGGCTCAAATTTAGTGGTCACAACCATTCTGCACCGTTTCCATCAGCTATTTTTTATTTGGGGCAGAATACGGAGAAATTCGTTAAGGTGTTCTCTGAATGGGGAACAGTATGGAGGAGGTATAAATGAAACTGGATTGTAGAGATATTGACCAATGGATGATTCTGATCGGGTTTTTTAGATATTCATTGGGTCGCAGGTCAATGATGCCGGGACTGGCTATTCAAGTCCTTACCGACAGTTGGGATACATTATCATACCGTAAAAAAGAGATTATTAAAACCGAGATACAAGAAGCAATTGATAAAGGATGGGCGGGCTCAGAAAAGACAGATGTTCCGGGATGGAAAAAGATTCTTGAATTACCAATGGAGGAAGAAGAATGAAAACATCCGAATTAATAAAGAGATTAGAAGACGTCATATCTAATTACGGCGATCTTGAAATCACGTTACATACAGATCATATGCACGGACGACAGGTAACGCGATATGATGATGTATATATCGGGATTGATGAATACGAATACGAACCACCGAAACTTGATATCAGAAGTTTCCCGTATTGTGGAGGAAGAAGAATGAAACCGGATAGATTCATTGGGCGATGCGATTATTGCGGCGAAACCGCTGAATGTCGTAGATATCGTACAGAATTTAATAGTCTCGGAAAAGCTTGCTTCGATTGTATCCCGGAAAAGGAGAGGAAGGAATGAAAACCTACAGTATGAAAATCAGGTGTTCTGTATGTAATGGAACAGGTGCAGTATCTACGATATTCGCATCTGGTTATGTTGATACAGGAAGAGGATATACAGGGACGGAGATATCAAAACCATGTCCTGTATGTAGTGGAACTGGGATACAGACCGTGACTGTAAACGAATTTTCGCATAATCAGATCACGTTAAAAAATGAAGACGGCTCTGAATGGCAGGCATTTGTGACATTTGGGAATTCAAAATGACACAATATATCAATAATCCAGTAACAGGCAACCAGATTCCTGTTGTAAAAAGGACATATAAATTCAGACCGCCGAGGTATATTCTGGTTGTTGATAAAAGAAAATGTCCGTATCGTAAAGATGAAGTATCACGATATGTATGCAGACATGATGATAATTGGGGCGGTTCGTGTGATGAATGTCCTTTACCTGTAATGGAGGCAAATAGGACATGACAATTACCGAATCTTATTTGTGGGACGTATATTGGGGATTAGAAAAACCGATAAAATGGATATCTAAAGAAACTAACATATCTGCAGCAAAAATATCACGGGATTTTCGAAGATATGGAGTTCCTACCCGGCGCAATCGTTATGCAGAAGGATACCCCGAATTACATGATAAACAATGGGTGTATGACCATTATATCACTAAAAACTTATCTATTCACAAAATAGCCAAGATACTTGGCTGTTCTCGTTCTACAGTTAATCTGGCATTACATAGACATAAACTACCAGTTCGTGAACCAGCTTATCGGTGGGGCAGGGCTGTTGAATTACGGGTTCGGAACCCCGAACTTGCTAAAGCACTTGATGAAATAACAGGATGAAATTATGGGAATATCGGCGTTATATTTGTGGGATTCATATTGGGGACTCAGAAAAACGACTTCTGAAATAGCTAAAGAATGTAGTGTATCACAACCCTATATATCGAATTTAATGAAAAAACTCGGTATTCCGGTAAGAAAACCTTGGAAAGAGATACCAGAACTGGAAGATAAACAGTGGTTATACGAAGAATATATAACAGATGGAAGATCAACAAGAGATATAGCTGCAACCATTGGTTGTGGTGAATCAACCATTACCTATGCACTCAGACGACACGGAATACCCATTCGAGTGCCAGAACACCTGCAACCATACAAATGTATAGCTCGATGGCCAAAACACATTCCCAAACATTTGGATAAAGGACAACATCTTTATGTAGACGGGGTATTAGGCTTTGCCAGAGGTGGATATTTGACCAGAAAAAAGAATATAGACGTTTTAGTCCAAATATATTTGAAGTTCGGGACTGAAAATGTATTTATGTTTCAAGATTTAGAACAAGTTGGAATAAAAACATCCCCTAATGCACTTCGAGCATTCCGATTAATTGGTATGCTCAAGCATGTTAAACCCAAACATACAACCTCAAAAAAACCTCATAGGTTGAGGCGATGGAAATTAACAAGAACAGGGGCGAAAGTAGCTGAAACCCATATAAAGGAGTGATACAAATGATATCTAATTTCAAAGAAATATGGACAGAACTTAAAAAATACCCAAATGTGAACGGCATTTCAGAAGAATATATGCCGAAGATAATTGGTGGAGAAACACATGAAGAAACTCCATGTATCCGGGTGTATGTAAGACATAAAGTGGCAAGAAACTTGTTACATCCAAAATACTTGATTCCAATGATAGTAGATGGAGTTCAAACTGATGTCGTTGAAATCGGGGTTGTTCGTGCATTAAGAACAAGAAGACACCGTCCCCTTGTTAAAGGAGTATCAATGGGACATTGGAATATTTCTGCAGGAACCCTTGGTGGGTTTTTCCATGATGATGACGGGAACATCTATATTGGAACAAATGCTCATGTAGGAACTCAAGATGCCATGCTAACCCATGAAGAACAGAAAAATGGAGATACCCGGTGGATACAACCCGGGCGTTATGACGGCGGGGGCGAAAATGATGTTATCGGTCATTACTACTGGCATCAACAGTTGTTCCCGGTGAATTACGAGCCCGATTGTAATATCGCTGATAGGGTGGTGAAGTTCCTGAACGGGGTTGCGGAAGCATTTGGCAGGACTACCCGTGTCGAAAAGGTTGCGGATATTGAAAACACGATTGATTTTGCCGTTGGCACTATATCTACCTGTGACGGGTTTGTAAACGAATTTATTGATGATGTCCGACCCCGCGAACACAACTTTGTGGGATTATTTTTTGCGGGGTCGAGCGAAACTTCGATAGGTTGTCGGGGGTCTGAACTAGCCAAATACGGGTTTTATCCGTGTGGATACGACATTGTAGAACCTGAATGGGGCATGCGTGTAGTAAAATCTGGTAGAACAACCGGGTTTACTGAATCAACCATTAATGACACTTCTGCAACAATCCGTGTAGGATTTGCTTTTGGTGTTGTAGTAGAATTTTCCCATGTATTCCTTACAAGAATTTCGATGTTACAAGGAGGAGATTCCGGGAGTTTTGCATTAACCCGGAAACCAGCAGCACGATCAACTACCGACGACTAAAGTCATTGGGTTGCCCTTCCATCTCTTTGATCCCAATAGAATCAAAGCGGAGTGCGATAGGCTGGTTGATAGGGCAGCCCGTAGATATGTGCATAATAACCGTTTGCTCCCGGAGGGAGTGCCCTTGCACATAATAGTATCGACTGTTAGATATATAAAATTAACGGCATTCATCCCACGACTAAAGTCGTGGGCTTCCTGCCTGTTGGATCGTGAACAAAATGGAGAAGATGTATAATTGCGATGGTATTCCCGTATTGGTTACATTGCCAGAATCACAACATGCTCTGGCTCCCTATCCATATTTTACCTATGAAAACAAGCTTGATCGGCTTTGCAAAGAATTGGTGCAGCGAATACGGGCTATTGCTAAAGCTTGTATAGATGCCAATGACGATATAAGATGACACTTTTATATCATCTTATACTTTTATTCCGGCGCATAAAGATTGCACTCGCACGAACAAAAGAACCCCCTGAATACAATCTGCTCGAAATTGATATTAAACTTCCAGTTAAAGAGATAACCAAAAAGTTATGGGAATATAATTATTATTATAATGATCTCAGTATAACATACATAGGACAGGTAGCAACTTGGAGAAGATTAGTCGGACTGGATTATCAGATTCATTTGCGTTTATACAAAAACGGTTTAGTTACAGGTCACTTTGAAGTATCAACCCGGCACCAAAGTTCACACTTGTTGGGAGCATCATTTCGTCCACTTCTATGTGAAGAAAAAAATATAATTTTAAATATGTTTAAAAATGTATGTGGTGTTGAGAATATTAAAGCGGTGTATCTGTGGTGATACCCGACACTTTCACGTTTTTTGTCGATTCGTTCTGAGACCATCATATCAGCGATCCTATAGTGTTTATTGACCAAACGTATAAACATAAGCGGCTTCCGAGATCCGGCGTGAGAAGAAGCATGTTTTCAGCCGATTCAAGCGATTCCAAGTTCATCCCGAAGTCCCTTGAGGTGTTATAACGATATAAAGAAATAGTAACAACCAGTGTGATAATCGTGAAATC
>PUMR01000086.1 GCA_003551455.1 Mollicutes bacterium
CGTGGGGCACGCGGAGCGAGGTGTCGCGCTGTTCATGTGCCTTCTTGCCGAAGATGGCACCCAGAAGACGGTCTTCGGGGGTCTCCTCGGTGAAACCTTTCGGGGTGACCTTGCCGACGAGGATGTCGCCCTCTTTCACTTCGGCGCCGGGGATGATGATGCCCTTGTCGTCGAGGAAGCGACGTCCCTTCTCCCCGACATTGGGCACCTCGCGGGTGATCTCCTCTTTGCCGAGCTTGGTGTCGCGGGCCTCGGCTTCGTATTTCTCGATATGGATGGAAGTATAGATGTCATCTTTGACGAGACGTTCGGAAAGGATGACGGCGTCTTCGTAGTTGTAACCGTTCCAGGTCATGAAGGCGACGACGACGTTCCTGCCCAGAGCGAGTTCACCCTCGTCCATGGCCGGACCGTCGGTGATGACCTCGCCGGCTTCGATCTTGTCGCCGGGACGGACGATCGGCTTTTCGTTGATGAGCGTGCTCTGGTTGCTGCGTTCGAACTTTTCGAGATGGTAGGTGCGGTTCTTGCCGCCTTCCTCCTCGACGATGATCTTTCTGGCGTCGACATACTTGACGACGCCGGCCTTTTGCGCCACGATGCAGGCGCCGCTGTCCTTGGCGGCCTTGTGCTCGATGCCCGTGCCCACATAGGGCGCTTCGGGTCTCATGAGGGGAATCGCCTGCCGCTGCATGTTCGCGCCCATCAGGGCCCGGTTCGCGTCGTCGTGTTCAAGGAAGGGGATGCAGGCGGTGGAGACGCTGACGATCTGTTTCGGCGAGACGTCGACGAGGTCGACCTCGTGCTTGTGGTGCATCTTGGTCTCGCCCATGTGCCGGGCGACGACGTTGTCGTCGACGATGCGCATGTCGTCGTCGAGATTGATGTTGGCCTGGCCGATGACGTATTCCTCTTCCTGGTCGGCGGTGAGGAATAGATGCTCGTCGGTCACATAGAGTTCGACGGAGCCGTCATCTTGTTCTTCGCGCCGCACCTTCACATAAGGTGTCTCGATGAGACCGTATTCGTTCACGCGGACATAGGTGGAAAGACTGTTGATGAGACCGATGTTCTGTCCCTCGGGGGTCTCGATGGGACAGATCCTTCCATAGTGGGAATAATGGACGTCGCGCACTTCGAAACCGGCGCGGTCCCTGGTGAGGCCGCCGGGGCCGAGCGCACTGATGCGGCGTTTATGGGTGATCTCGTCCAGGGGGTTCGTCTGGCTCATGAACTGCGAGAGCTGCGAAGAGCCGAAGAACTCCTTGATGGAAGAGGTCAAGGGCCGGATGTTGATGAGGTTCTGTGGTGTCATCTCGGAGGTGTCGCGGGTGCTCATGCGGTCCATGACGTTCTTTTCGAGTTTGGAAAGGCCGATCCGGAACTGGTTCTTGAGCAACTCCCCGATGAGCCGGAGACGGCGGTTGCCCAGATGGTCGATATCGTCCAGTTTCCCGTAATCGTCCATGAGGTTCAGATAATAGCTCACGGAAGCGATGATGTCGGAAGGAGTGAGATGTTCCGCCGTTTCGGAGGAATTGTTGCCGATCACGCGGACGTCGATCTCCTCGTCTTCCTTGTTCGTGTGGCGGATGTCGAGAATCTCGACTTTCGCGAGGGAGAGACTCAATTCGTCCTTGGCGAGCGTCTCCTCGATGGAGGCGATCATCTCGTCGTAGGCCTTGTTGCCTTGCTTGTCGATGAATTTCTTCTTGGTGAGGCCTTGGCTCTTGAGGTGAGCCTGGGCGTATTCTTCGGCCGAGAGGAAACGCTGTGCCTTGATGGCGGCAAGCTTTTCCTCGTCGGAAAGGTGTTCGAGATAGGGACAGCCGTCGAGGATGTCCTTCTGTTCGGCGAAATCATAGTCGAGGTCCTGTGAGAGGACACCGGGCACGGTGTGGGTGAAAAGGTGACGGTTCGCATCGAGGATCTTCTCGGTCTTCCTGTCGATGACGACACCTTTTTCGACAAGCACCTCGCCGGTTTCCGGGTCGACGAGGTCCTCGGCCAGCATTTTGCCGCGGACATGGTTCAAGACGTTCAGTTTCTGGTTGACCTTGAAACGACCGACCTTGGCGAGTTCATAGCGCTTCGCGTCGAAAAGTCGGCTCACGAAGAACTTGATGGCGCCGTCAACGGTGGCGGTCTCGCCTTGCCGGAGCTTCGAATAGACTTCGAGGATGGCCTCTTCGCTGGACTTCGTGTTGTCGCGTTCGAGGGTCTGGTCGATATGGGCGTGTTTCTTGTAGAGGTCGAGGATGCGTTCGTCCGTCGAAAGACCGATCGCCCGGAGAAGCGTCGTCAGGGGGATTTTCTTCGAGCGGTCGAGCTTGACGTTCAAGACGTTCTTCGAGTCGGTCTCGTACTCGAGCCAAGCCCCCCGGTTGGGGATGATCTGGCCGAGATAGCGACTCCGGAGGGTCTTGCGGTCGACCTCTTTGTCGAAGAAGACGCCCGCACTCCGCACGATCTGGCTCACGATGACGCGTTCGGAGCCGTTGATGATGAACGAGCCCCGTTCGGTCATGAACGGAAAATCGCCCATGAAAATCATCTGACGTTGAATCACGCCTGTGCTGTGGTCGACGAGTTTCACGCCGACGCGCAACGGACAGGCGTAGGTCAGTTCTTTTTCACGGGCTTCGTGCACGGTGTGTTTCGGTTCATCGAATTCGATGTCTTCGAAATAGAGCTCCAGGCCGCCGGTGAAGTTCTCGATCGGCGAAATGTCCGCGAGGAGTTCTTTGAGCCCCTCTTCTATGAACCAGTAGAAAGACTTGGTCTGGACTTCGATGAGATTCGGTAGTTCCACTTGGCTTTTGATGCGGGAATAGTTTCTTCTTTCGCGCTTTCTACCGTATTTGACAATGGAGTAGCTCACTACTTATACACCCCGTTCGAATGGTTGAAAAAATCATGGCAACACAAAAAAGCGCATTGTAACGCATTTTGTCATTATATCATAGCACTGTCAAGTGGTCAATGTTTTTTCGAACAATACCCGCGCATTTCTCCCGGGAGATCCGCGAAAACGAGCAGCGGCCCCTTCGCGGGGTCCTAGGAAGAAGACCGGAATCTTCACCGCGGGCGGCAGACGAAGACGTGAAAACCCTTCTTCCTTTTTACGGTCTCCACGTCGTATGTCTTCTCGAGATGCGCCTTCAATGTCTTCGCCCCGTGTTTCTTGTGGCAGACGAGCCAGAGCGCTCCGCCCTCAGAGAGATGGTCGCAGGCATGATCGAGGATGGGAAAGAGTCTCTCTTTCCCGATGCGGATGGGCGGATTTGTCACGATGAGGTCGAAACGTTCGTCCCGGAGGGCGGCGAAACCGTCGCTCTTCAACACCCGGGCGCGAACGCCGTTCTTTTCGAGATTCTTCTCGGCGAGGGCGAGGGCCCTCTCGTTGACGTCCGTCATGACGACTTCCAAATCATGGAGGGCCCCGAGCACGACACCGATGACGCCATAGCCGGTGCCGAGGTCCAAGAGCGACTCCGTCTTCCGTCCGACCTCGACCGTCTCGATGAGGAGGCGGGTGGCGAAATCGACTTCATTCCGGGCGAAAACCCCGCGGGCGGTCGTGAAAACGAACTCCCTGCCCGCCTGGAGGAAAGACAAGGTCCGCTCGTCTTTTTCCAGCCCTTCGTGCTTCTCGCTGAAGTAATGGCTCATCGCCACTCCCCCCTTTCCTCCATCGAGGCGAAAACCTGAGTTCTCACTCAGGTTTTTCCGTTGGTGGAGGCTATTTGATTTCGACTTCGCCGCCGGCTTCTTCGATCTTCTCTTTGATGCTCTCGGCTTCTTCGGGATCGATTTGTTCTTTGATGGGAGCGGGAGCGCTGTCGACGAGGGCTTTCGCCTCTTTCAGCCCGAGACCGGTGAGTTCGCGGACGACCTTGATGACGCCGATCTTCTTCTGACCGGGGTTCGTGAGCGTGATGGTGACTTCGCTCGGTTCTTCGTCCTCTTGCGCGGCGCCGGGTGCGGCGACGGCGACGGCGCTCGGATCGACGCCGAATTCCTCTTTCATC
>PUMR01000035.1 GCA_003551455.1 Mollicutes bacterium
CATTCACGAACTGTTGTTCGAGCCTCTCGACCATGTCGGTGTAGTCCTCGTTCACCCAAGGGCGGATCTCGGGGAGAATCGGCATGCCCTTCTCATCCGCTGTGCGATAACCGAGACGCATGCTCTGTTCGGCGATATCCGTTGTCTCGGGAGAGCGCCCCATGTATTCGAGGAACTTCAAGGCGCCGAGGACCTGTTCGTCGCTGGCGTGAGCGCTGAACATGAAGGGCGTTCCGCCGAAGAGGGAATATTGCTGTCCACCCGGTCCTTCGGGCATGGGGACGAAGGCGAGATGATCACGGTCCATGCCGAAATTCGTGATGGGAAGGCTCAACGCGTCATTGCCGGCGATCGCCATGGCCGCACGGTCCGTGGCGATGTAGTTGTACCAGTCCGAATAACTCAATGAGGCGCTCGCGGGCAGGGCTTCCCGCTCCCATTTCATCTCGTGGATCCACTCAAGGGCGCGGACGGCGGCTTCGTCATCCAGATTGGCGACCCATTGCCCCTCACCGTTTCTGACCTGCAGATCGGCGCCGAAATTCCAGGCGAGGTTCGAAAACTGCCACCCACCGGTGTTGTTGGAAGAGAGGATCACGAGGCCGGCGACATCTCTTCCATAGAGTTCGTCCATGGTCACGGAAATCTCCTCGGCCATGTCGGCGAGTTCTTCGAATGTGGTGGGATAACGGGGTTCGCCTTCGGGACCGACGATGTCATAGACACCATCCCCCGTCCAATCGTCCACAAGGCCGGCTTGGGCGAAAATCTCGAGATTGATCACGATTCCGAGACCGTAGCCGTCACGGGGCACACCATAGACCTCACCGTCGAAGGTGAGTGTCTCCCGCATATAGGGGTCCATCTTGTCGTACCAGCCGAGCTCCTGCAAGGGCTCGGTGATGTCCCGCACGAAGTTGTTGCGGATGAGTTTCTCGGGTTCTGTGAACCAGGTCTGGAAAACGGTGGGTTGTTGTCCGGCCTGGGCCATGGGGAAAAATGTGTCCACGGAATAGGTGTAGGGGTCGGGGACAATCTCGTATTCGGGATGATCCTCCTCGAAGAGGCGTTTCCACTCCTCGAACATCTCCAAATCCTCGCGAAGATAGGGCTCCGGCCACATGCCGACATGTATCCGGGTGCGACCGTCGTCACGCTGACAGGCATAAGTGGCGCCCACCAACAAAATGATTACGATCACAAGAGCGATCTTTTTCATGATTCATGCCTCCCGACTGGTCCGATTGACCTTGCTACAAGTCCATTATAAGCCAATGTGGAATGACAGGAAAGAGTGCAAACATGCAATAGGGGTTGTTATCATGCTCATCTTTATTCTTTTCTGCCGTCCCGAATTGCGGGGGTATGAAAACCTGCTATAATGGAATTGAGATGAAAAGTAAAGGAGAAAACGCCGTGTTCTCATCGCTCAAA
The DNA here is from genome assembly GCA_003551455.1 of Mollicutes bacterium. The sequence continues at coordinate 1,435 of PUMR01000035.1, forward strand.
CGAAACATCGTCCGGACCGTCGTCCTGTCCACACTGTTTCTGACGCTCGCTGTCGGCACAATCTCGATGGTTGTTCTGGGAAGGAGCTTTTATGAAACTTATAAAGCGTCCGCCGAAGAGAGCATCCGACAAAAGACGACTTTGAGCCTCTTTTCTCTGGAAAATGTCCGCATCGCCTCAAGACAGCTCTCCGAGAACGAGGACTTTCTGGAAGCGATCGCGTCCGAGACCTATAATCCCGCCGTCCGTCCGGTTCTCAACACGTTCCGGAACACGTCTTTCGGCATCTGGGCGGTGACGCTCTATCCGGAGGGAGGTCCGACTTATCACACATTCAACGTGGCCGGTGTCCCGACTATCGCCGAACTGAAGGATATGGATGATATCGACGGTTTCCTCGCGAGCGAAGAGGAAGTCCACCTCTCCATACGCACACGGGGAATCGCCCTCTTCTACAACGACATCCGTTATGACCACGATTATGGTATGATGTCCTACCTGGTCAAGCTCGAAGGCGGAGAAGCGGGACTCATGGTTGTCGATGTCAACCCGGGCTATATCTATAACACATTCTTCGATTACCAAAACCACGGGGATTTCCAAGGCGCCCTCACCTACATCGTCGACAGTGAAGGCGTCCCCTTGCGTTCGACGGTGAACACGAAGGACCATCGCGACTATGTCGACGAGGTGGAGCCGGGCGAGACGACGCTGAGTCGGGACCGGCGGTACCTTTTGCGGGCAGACAGTTACTATTCGGAAGACTATCGACTCGTCTCCCTCGTTCCCATGAGGCCTTTCTACCAAAACATTTTCTACATTGGCATCTCGCTTTTGTTTCTGATTGTGGTCCTGAATTTCGTCAGTTACCGGTTGGCCAAAGTGCTCGAAAGAAGAATCACGGCCCCCTTGGAGGATTTGAAAAGGAAGATGGAATCGTCGGAAGACCAAATCAGTCAAGGGCCCGGTTGAGTGATCGGGCTTTTTTTATGCGCAAGACCACCCGGGTCCCACCATGTGGACGGGAATGCACCCGGATACCATAGCCGTCGCCGTATTCGAGACGGATGCGGTCGTCGACATTCTTCATGCCGTACCCGCTCATGGTCTCTTCGTCGTCTTTTTGGAAATGGGCGGCGGAGGGTTCGAAGCCGACTCCATCGTCAGCGACTTCAAAGACGATGTCGTCTCCTGCGTCTTTTGCGCACACCGTGAGATGCCCTTTCCGTTCGAGTCGGGATATGCCGTGTTTGATGGCGTTTTCCACAATGGGCTGCAAAATCAGCTTCAACGTCTTTTCGTGACGGATGGATTCGTCCACGTCGTATTCGACCGTGAATTTGTCGGGAAAACGGGCGAGTTCGATCTCGATGAAGTTCTTGATGAGTTCGATCTCTTCTTCCACTTTCACATACTTGTCGCCCTTGTGGAGGCTTATCCGGAAGAATTTAGCCAGGGCGATGACGAGATGTTCGATGTCGGCCTGTTTTTTGATTTTCGCCATCCAGGCAATGGTATCGAGCGTGTTGTAGAGGAAATGGGGGTTTATCTGCATCTGCAAAGTGTAGAGTTCGAGTTTTCTCTCGTTCTCAGCCTTCTTCCGGTTCGTCTCGATGAGGTCTGTGATCTGTTCGATCATCCTGTCGTAGGTCTCTTCGAGTTCGCGGAGCTCGTCCTTGGCGTGTTTGCTCACGGGGCGTCGTTCGCCTTTCTCCGAAAAAGCGCGCAGATTCTTGATGATGTTGTTTATCGGTCCGGTGATTCTTGTGGCGATCTGCCAAGAGATGACAATCGCCAAGAAGACACCCGCCACCCCCATCAAGGTGTTATAGCGGTTCAAAAGCAGGATATCCGCATAGAGCGTGTCATAGGAGAGAATGCTCGCTACTTTCCAATCAAGGCCGTATTGACTATGGAGAGTGATGCTTTCGTTCACGATGATGATGGATCGTTCCCCGTTGATGGTGCGGACCGTGTGGCTCGGCAGTTCGCCATCCGTCAAGAAAGCGATATCGAGGAATGTGGCTCCGACAAATTCGCCGCGGGTGTGAGAGATGACGGTCTCATCCTCCTCGAGAATGAAGGAATGGCCGAGCTCGTCATCGATGGTGTCATAGAAGGTGCGGAAAGTTTCCTCACGGAGATAGAAGAACATGCTCGCCTCCTCCACGGGCGAAGGCGGAAGACGCACGCGTTTTCCCAAGAGGAGATGTGGTTTCGCCTTGGCGTCCTCATATACCCCGAAATGTTCCAAAAGCCTTTCCGAATGGGAAATCTCCTCGATGGCCAAAGGCGGCAAAGGGCCGTGAGCGGCTGTATCGTTGAAACGGACCGTGTCTTCGTCAAAATGGAGGACGATGTCGCTGAAGAGTTCCTCGTTGATGCCGACCTCCCAGACCATATCATGGAACCGTTCCTGTCTTTCGCTTTCTTCCATGGGTTCAACCATCAAAGCCTCGAATTCCGGATGTAACACGATGCGGGAATAGAGCAGACTGACCTCGTCGAGGACCATGGTGATTCCTTGGTACATGTCTTGTTGCTTGGCTTGGATGTCGTCTTCGA
>PUMR01000030.1 GCA_003551455.1 Mollicutes bacterium
CGCCAGTCCGGTCCACTCATCAGTATCATTTCTCACCTCGCAGTGTCCTGATCTCCTGCCGCAGCTTGTCCTTGGACTTCTCCTGGTAGAAGTATGTGACGATGCCCGCGGCCACACCGACAAAAGCCTCGATAGGGATCATCCCCATCCCGGTGAAGGTGATGAAGGCGGCCGCGAACATGGCCGCGATCAGCTCCTTGATCAAGTCCTTTAGCCACATCCCTATTCCTTCCTATCGCGCCTCGCGGCGTAGATTATCAGGGCCGCGCCGATGATGCCCGCTCCAGCGATGAGCCACTGCCTGTGGTCAGCTGGCTCATCCGGTGGTGGTGGTGGTGGCGGCGGCGGTGGTGGCTCCTCATCGTGCTCATCTTCGATATGGGCCTGCAGGTCCTCATAGGAATCAAAGACCTCTCCGCAGTAAGGACAGACATACTCCTCCGGCGGTGGCGGTGGCGGCGGCGGCGGCGGCTCATAGTGATCTTCCTCGATGTGGGCGTCCAGCTCCGCCTGGCTGTCGAATGTCGCGCCGCAATAGGGACAGACATACTCCGGCGGCGGCGGTGGCGGCGGCGGCGGCTCCTCCTCCACGCAGCGGAGTGCGGTCCAGGCACGTTGGTCCATCAAGGTGCCTTCGAAATACAGAAGGGCGTGAATCATCCACCATCCAGGGGTGTCCAGTGTTACAACATGGTTGTTTACCAGCCTGCTGGAACCCGGCAGTATGGTGCCTGAGTGCTCCCTGAACCCCCGGGACTGTCCGTGGGGATCCTCAAGCCAGAGCTGCATGGTATAGGAGACTTCCTCGGGGCCATGATTATGGGCCCTGACCGAGGCCCGGACATCGGTGCCCTGGACCAGCTCAGCCGGCAGGTCGTCTTCGTAGTAGTAGGTGTAGGGCGATGTGCTCCGGTCAATCAGCACATTGAACTCGAGCTCCCCGTCCATCCCCGGCGGCGGCGGTGGCGGCGGCGGCGGCTCGTCGTCGTCATCGGCAATGATAATGTGCCATTGCCCGGAGTCGACGAGCTCTCCGGTTCCGGTTGCCCCGTTGACCTTGATCTGGGCATACACCTCGGCATGCAGATGCCAGCTCCCGGGCTTGTCGATGGTCATGGCGCTGCCGTGGACGGTGGTCGACACCCCCGGTCCCGTATCTGTCCAGCCTGTTTCATGGTGCCCTCTCACTTGCCCGTCCGGATCCACCAGCCAGGAGATGGTCTTCATCCACTGCCGCACGACGTTCGTGTTCCTGCGCCTGGTGCAGCCTTGAATCGTGGTCCCTGTGGGCAGACTGACAGGGATGCTGGTGTAGTGCCTGGCCTCGTCGACGACATAGACCGATGAGAACTCGACGGTGCCGACCGGGCCTTCGGGGGGAGGCTCCACACAGCGGAGAACGCTCCACGTGCGCCAGTCCTTATGAACGCCGTTGATATTCAGGGTGCAATGGGCCTGCCACCAGCCCGGAATATCAAGGGTGGTTGCGGGAGTCGCGCTCGATGATACCATCCTGCTGCCGCCGGCCGAGATCGTCCCGGAGATCTCCCGGAACCCTCGCTGCCGCTTATCAGGGTCCTCGAACCAGACCTTGGAGCTGTAGGAGACCTCCTCGGGGCCATGGTTGTGGACATAGAAGCGGACCTGGACTTCCGTGCCGAGGTCCAGGATGGCCGGCAGGTCCTCCTCATAGTAATACTCACGAGGATCCGCGCTCCGGTCGGTGAGGATGTGAAACGTAATCTCTTGGCTCATAAGATTCCCATCCTTAGAACGGCGTCAGCGCAAACACCATGGTCCAGAGGGTGCTTAGCTGTGCCAGGGCCGCAATGCCATAGGCATAGGTGTTCATTATGCCCCAGGTGAGTGTTTGCAGCTCTCCGACCGTGTATGAGGCCCAGTTGGTGTACGTCCTTCCATAGTGGCTTTCGACGGCGATCGATGCCTGGACCCAGGTATCGAGCTTGTAGAATTCCACCTGGGCCTCCGTGGCGCCGGCCAGTGATACATAATCGATGTGAGTAGTATCAAAGTGATGCCTGAGCGCTCCTTCCGTGCCGCCGACGAAGTCGCAGCGAGCACAGGGGAAGTTGGGTGGCGGCTGGCGCCTGTCCTTCCAGCGCTTGACCACCTTGTATGCGGCGTAGCCGGGCACCCACGCCAGGCCGATGGCCGGCGCAAGCCACCAGTTCTCGGCCGTCGTCTCGATCAGCTCTCCCATCTCCTTCCACACCGACTTCGAGAGCTCATACACAGTCTCCTCTTTGATCTGCATGTTGCCGAGCATGGCGCTGAGGATGGCCGTTTCGTGTTCCTCTGGCACCCGGCCCTCCCAGTAGATCAACTCCGAGTATTCCTTCATGTGCTCAAACTCGTCCTGCCAGTCGGCCATGATCTCCCGGGCCAGTTTCCGGTCGGCCTCGCTGCCATGCTGTATCGTCTCCATGATCCGCCAGACCAGGTACAGCCCGCCCAGTGCCGCGCCGCCAATGACCACAGGCGTCCAGTTTATGTCCCTCTTTTTTCTTTCTTCGGCTGTCATCGTGCTTCTCCCTTGCGTCTCTGTGCGAGCACCGCTAACGCGGCCAGCATGGCGGCGCCGCCGATAGCCAGACCCCAGGGGAACTCCCTTTCGTCGGGCAGCGGCTCGGTAGTTGGCGTCATGGCCACATTGAGGGTATTCGACCCCTCGGCAATGGCCTTGTCTCTGGTCTCTTCCCAGTAGCCGGATCTGGTGAACCTGATAGTGTATGTGCCCGGGGTCATGTCTGCGATCGAGTAATGGCCTCCGGACCCCGTTGTTGCCGCATATCCGGAAGTGGTTACGGCCACGCCGGCCAAGCCGGCGCCGGTGGTCTTATCGGTCACTCTGCCGGAGAGGGTGCCGGCGCCGTTGACGGGGACGATCACTGCGATGGCAGCCGGGGTCCACCGGTCCGTTTCTCCATCTTCGTTGTTCAGCGTGACGCTGAAGCTCAGGTACTGGGAAGAGGTAATCGTTCTCTGGGCCAGTTGGTTGGCGGTCACCGGAATGGAGAGATTGCGTGTTCCGTGGCCGGAGATGGTGCTCTCGGCCAGGACCTGGTACTTTCCCTCGCAGAAGACGCCGACCGAGAAGTTGCCGGCGTGCTCATTCTGATTCACGGCCCTGATGTTGATGTGAAACTGCTCATTGGGGGCAACCGTGCTCTTCGAGATCGAGCAATAGTCGAGGTCGAACAGAGGATAGGGTGGGTCAGGCGGCACCTCTATGTCGACGTCTATGGCAAACTCGGCCGCGTCCCAGGGTGCTTCCTGGCTCCACTCGACCTTGAGGGGCCAGCTGAAAGGCCACGTCTCATGCCCGTCGCCCCAGCCGTCGATAACGCCGGTGAGCTGGAAGTTGGTGAGGACCGTCGTCGGCTCCGTGAACTCCTTGCCGGCAAGCTCCTCGATCGTGCCTTCCCAGATGTAGCTGAACTGCTGGTTGGGAGGCCAGGTGCTTTCGACCCAGCGCACCAGGTTGCCATCATGGTAGGCGTTAAGGCGCTGCAGCTTCCAGATCCAGAACTTGTGCTCGCTGGTCATCGGGTAGAGCCCCCTCAAGCCATAGCGGAACCCGCCATGATAATCAGGCCACTCCTCCATGGGCGGGCAGGCTATGCTTCCGCCGCTGTGGTGCAGGCCGGTGCAGCGGTCCAGCCTCTCCCCGAACTGGTACACGAAGGTCATCCTGAAGACCTGGCCGGGCTTGACCGAGGAGGGGACCTGGCACAATTCAGGCACAATGCGCCCCGTGGCCACGCGGCGCGTGTCTATGTCACCGCGATCGAAATGCGCCCGTATGTCGAACGGGAGCAGATCCCGCCTTGCCGTCAGGTACTTCCAGGACATTTAGCCCACCCCCTTTCGGTCTTCGTTCATGTCGTGATCTCCTTGCATATACTCTTTAGAATGTCTCTATCTACGTCGTGATCTGGAAGGTGTAGCTCACCACCAGCTCCTGTCCGGCCCCCACCG
>PUMR01000083.1 GCA_003551455.1 Mollicutes bacterium
CATCGATGAAAATATCGACAAGACGAAAGCGGTCGTGGCCCAAGCGAAAGAGAAGGGGGTCAGCGTCGAGGCCGAAGTCGGCAGTATCGGCGGTGAAGAAGACGGTGTCAGCGGGTCCGGCGAACTGGCCGACCCCGAAGAGTGCCGCCGCATCGCGTCTTTGGGCATCACCATGCTCGCAGCCGGCATCGGTAACATCCACGGCAAATATCCCTCGGACTGGCAGGGTCTCGACATGAAAAGACTCAAAGAGATCGGGGAAACCACGGACAGGATTCCCCTCGTTCTCCATGGCGGAACCGGCATTCCCGATGCCATGGTTGAAGAGGCCGTTTCCTACGGCGTTTCCAAGATCAATGTGAACACGGAATGCCAAATCGCCTTCACGGCGGCCGTCCGAAGATATATCGAGGAAGAACGTGATCTTGAAGGGAAGGGTTTCGACCCGAGGAAGGTCCTGACACCCGGAACGGAAGCCATCCGGCGTGTCGTCAAAGAGAAGATCCGTCTTTTCGGCTCCACGAAGAAGGTTTGAGGTGTGTTTCCGTGAGCCAATTTCCCATGGTGTTGAAAGACTATGCGAACTGGAAGATGGACCATGTCGCCTTCATCGAACAACTGAAGAGCGATGAGACGGTTCTATATCAGAGGATCGAGCCTGTCTATGCCGTATTGGACAAGATTTATGCAAAAAGTGTGAAAGAAGAAGACATCGACGAGGATCTAGAGACCGTATTCCAGATCGGCTTCAACTATCTCCACGGTCAGATCACCTTGATCCGCCTCTACCGCGACAAACTCTTCGGAGAAGACCATGAGCGATTCGTGCGATTCTCCCCGCTGATAGGGTATCTCCTTTCCATACAGGATCTCCGCACCGATCTGGAAGATTATGAAGAGGAACTCGATTTGTCCGGGCTCGATGATGTCGAATCGCTCATCGAGACCATGATCGCCGAAGGTGACACCCGGTTCGAGTATGCCGGCGAACGATTGAAAGAAGCCGTCGACGAAGTGACGTACGAGCTTGATTCCGAATATGCCGGCACCATCGACATTTTCATCGAGATTGCGCAGAATCTCGATATCGAACTCACTGAAGGGGAAACATTCGTCGTCGGCAGGGATTTGTAGGAACGGAAATCGTCGAAAAGAAAAACGCTCCGTGGAGACCTTCAGGTCCCCACGGAGCGTTTTGTGCTTTCAAGTTCTTTGTCGCATGTGCGGGAAGAGGATGACATCGCGGATCGACTTAGCCTTCGCCAAAAGCATCACCAAGCGGTCGATACCGACACCCAGGCCGCCCGCCGGAGGCATACCGTGTTCGAGTGCCTCGATGTAGTCGGTGTCCATCTCGTTGGCCTCGACGTTGCCGAGGTCCCGTTCTTCGAGCTGGGCTTCGAAACGCGTCTTCTGGTCGATGGGGTTGTTGAGTTCGGTGAAGGCGTTCCCGTATTCCCGCCTGTTGATGATGATCTCGAACCTGTCGGTGAAACGGGGGTCTTTTTTGCTTTTTTTGGCCAAGGGGCTGATTTCGACCGGATGGCCGTAGACGAATGTGGGTTGGACGATACCGACCTCGACGAAATGTTCATAGAGCAGATTCAGGATATGGCCCTTCTTTTGGAAATGACCGGGTATCTCCAGACCCTTCTCTTCGGCGAAAGCACGCGCCTCTTCATAGGAGAGGTCCTCATCACGGAAATCGATGCCGAGCTTGTCTTTCACCAGATCGGCCATATGGACGCGTTCGAATCCGGCCGCTAAATCGATGACGGTCTCGGAATCGATCTCGACGGAGGTCCTGTCCAGCACCTTTTTCGCCACGACGCGAAACATCTCCTCGGTGAGGTCCATCATGGTCTCCATGTCGCCGTAGGCCTCATAGAGTTCCATCATCGTGAATTCGGGGTTGTGTTGGGTGCTTATGCCTTCGTTCCGGAAAGTGCGACCGATCTCGTAGACTTTCTCGAAACCGCCCACGAGGAGCCGTTTCAGATAGAGTTCGGGGGCTATACGCAAGAAGAAAGACATCTCCAGGGTGTTGTGGTAGGTCTTGAAAGGCCTGGCGGCGGCGCCGCCGATGACGGGATGGAGGATGGGGGTCTCGACTTCCATATAGCCTTTCTCTTTCATGAATTCCCGTATCGCTTCGAGGGTCTTCGAGCGGACGAGGAAGGTCTCCCGGGTCTCTTGATTCGTCAGGAGGTCGAGATAGCGTCGGCGGTAACGTTCTTCGACGTCTTTCAAGCCGTGGTATTTTTCGGGAAGGGGACGCAAGGCTTTGACAAGGTGTTTGTAGGTGGAGACACGGAGAGTGAGCTCCCCCATCCGGGTCCGCATGATTTTGCCCTCGACACCGATGATGTCCCCGAGGTCGGCCTGCAGGAAGAGGTCGAACTCATTTTCGGAGAGGTCGTCTTTGCGGACATAGATCTGGAGCTGACCCGTCTCGTCCATGATATGGGCGAAACCCGCTTTCCCCTTGCCGCGTTTGGTCATGATGCGGCCGGCAATCCGGAAAGCGGGAATCTCTTCATCTTCAAGGTCTTCCTTGGTGTGGTCACCGTAGGTCGCGCGGAGTTCTTCGGTGGAAGCATTCCGTTCGAATCTATGACCGAAAGGATCGACGGACTGTTGTTCCAGGTCTTCCATCTTCTTTCTGCGGACACGTTGTTGTTCGGTGCGTTCTTCCATGTTGTCCCTCCTATTCAAGGGCTGTTTTCAACGCTTCGAGGTTCTCGTACATGACGGTGATGTAGTTCTTGTTCACGCGCAACTCCTCGTCGGTGAGGAAACCGACAGGATGGAGATGGAGTTTGTCGACAACCGGGTTGAAGGATTGCAGTTCACTGAGCAGCGCGTCCCCCGCCGGGGATTTGGCATTCTTCTCGAAGAGGATGTAGCGGATGTCGTAATTGTCGGCGAGTTCGATGAAATGGTCGAAATCACCGGGGATCGGCTCGTTCTCATGGGCGTGAGCATGCAATGTGAAGGGTCGGATGTCGATACCATAAGTCCTCTTGATGTAGGTGAAGAGCTTCACGTTGGTGATGAGGGGTTTCTCTTCGCCGGCGAGTTCTTCCTGGTAGGCCTCATGGAGCCCTTCGAGAAGGATTTCCACAGTGAAGTAGTTATTCAGGATGCGGGCTTCTTCTTCCGGATAGGTGTCGATGAGTTTGTCGCGGACGATCTCGGCGGCTTCGATCATGCGCCCGACATCGAGCCAGAAATGCGGATCCGGCATGAGAGTGGCATCGTCATCATCATGGTCATTGTGATTATGGTCGTTGTGGTCATGGTCGTTGTTGTCATGATCGTTGTGGTCATGATCATGGTCGTGGATGAGTTTGACTTTGATGATGTCGATGAAGTCTTCGAAACGGACCAGCTCGACATGCTGGTCTTTGAAGACGGAATCGAGGTTTCTGTCGATATAGGGGTCGAGTCCGGCCCCGACATAGAACAAGAGGTCGGCATCCTGCATGTCGATGATCTCGTTTGCGCTCCAGTCGTGGTGCTCAGCATGCACTTGTGCTCCGGGGACATATTTCGTGTTCACGATGCCCTTGCCGATTTCCTCGACAAGATAGTGTATCGGGTAGGCGGTCACATAGACGGTGTTTTCCAAGGGCTCGTCCCGGCAGGCGGAAAGAGTTAGAGAGAGGGTGAATACGGTGATGATGAAAAGTAGTTTGCGCATAGTGCATGTTCCTTTCGGCTATGTATTTATATTATCTATTCTGTCATTGATGATCTCATACATGTTCGGGGCGTCTTCCTTTTTCACGGACGTTTCCAAAGAGAGGACCTTGACGCGCAAGGTCTTCTCGCCGTGACGGATGTCCAAAGTGTCGCCGACAGAGAGTTTTGTACTCGATTTCGCCTTGCGTCCGTTCACATCGATGTTGCCGGCGTCACTCACTTCCTTGGCGACCGAACGCCTCTTGATGAGGCGGGAGACTTTGAGATACTTGTCAAGACGCATGGGCTGCC
>PUMR01000011.1 GCA_003551455.1 Mollicutes bacterium
ACGTGAAAAAACGCATCGACGCCATCCACCCCAAAAACAAGAACTACGCGGCCCCCATCACCCCGGTCATCGGCGCCCACACCGGCACCGGCACCGTCGGGGTGGCCTGCTTCGATCTGGACGAGGCCAAAAAATGACCGGAAGAAGGAGGATGACGCCATCCTCCTTTTTTCTTGTCTGTTGTGCTTGCCCCTTTCTCCCCTGTCGTGTTACACTACTACCGCCGAAACCACGTGAAAGAGGAATCCCTATGAAGCGTGATACCCGCCGGTTGGTGCTCTTGGCCATCCTGCTCGCCGCATCGATCGTCTTGAACATCGTCGAGCGCCTCGTCCTCATGGGTTTCACCGGACTGCCCATGGTGCGGCTCGGTCTCGCGAATGTCGTCGTATTGATCCTCCTCTATGTCCTTTCGCCGAAGGACGCCTTTGTGGTGCTCATCCTCCGGATATTCCTGGTCGGCCTTCTCGCTCCCGCGAGCACCGTCATCACGTTTTTGCTCTCGCTATCGGGAGGACTCGCCGCGTTCTTGGCGATGTATGCCCTGTATGCGACCAAGCGCTTCAGCATCATAAGCGTAAGTGTGGCCGGCGCCTTCTTCCACGCCGTGGGCCAGATTCTCATGGCGATGTTCATCCTCGCCACGGAAGAGGTCGTCTTCATCCTGCCCGTCTTTTTGGCCCTTTCCGTCCCGACGGGGATCCTCACCGGTCTCATCGCCAAGAAGACGGCGGAGATCATCAAGGTGAAACTGCAGGCATACAGCTATCACGAATGAAAAAACTCCCGGCCGGGAGTTTTTTGATGGGGAGATAGAACGTCGCGCCCCGTGAAAAGACCTCTCAGCGCGAACGACGGCTCAAGACGAATAGCGTCACGCCGCCGGCGAAGAGGAGGATGCCGCCGCCCACGACGACGGGCGCGATGCAGGGAGAGGAATCGTCGATGTCTTCCGGCGCGTGGTTGCCGAAATATTCGGCCGTGAAACCGCCGGTCTTGAGAATCCGTTCATGGTTCGTGTAATAGAGGGCTTCCAGCCCTTCGAGCCCCTCCACATACTCCAAAGACGCCTCCAAGGGCATGAGATAGGCCGCCGTCACGAGGATGTCGCCCGCCAGGGGGTCGTCGGTCGTCATCCAGACCCCGAGAGGATACTCCTCTCCCCGCCTGCAAAGCAGCCAATCGACGAACGGGTTGCCTTGCGCCTCCTGTTCGATCGCGCCCGTGGGATAGAGGGTGTAAGGGTCGATGAGATGGTGGTAGCGGACACCGTCGACATCGAAATAGCGTTCATAGTTCCCGCTGGAGACGATGGAATCGCCGTCCTCGAGATAGATCCTGGCGAAATATTCGCTCTCGCCGCGGATGATGGACCAGAAATCGGGCGCGAAAGTCGGGTCGATCACATCGATGACCCAGAGGCCGTCGTCGGTACGCGGATTCTCGCCGTATACCTCGATGTTCGAGTTGCCGGCGTTCAGGATGAACGCCTCCACATGCGGGGCGTCTTTCAGATACTCCGCCGCCACGCTCGCGCCGTAGCCTTTGGCGATGCCGCCGAGATCCAGGCTCATGCCCGCTTCGATCATCACCGTGAGGTTGTCCTCGTCCAACGTGATCCCCTCGATGTCGGTGTGCTCGTCGGCCGCCTCGAGTTCCTCCCGGGTGGGGAGGACGTCGGCCGGAAGCTCGCAATGGAGACCTTCACACATGTCGAGCCTCTCTTGCCAGATGTCGATGACGGGACCGAGGGCGATGTTGAAGTAGCCGTCTGTCAGCTCGTGATATTCTTTCCCCAGGGCTATCATCTCGAAAAGCCGCGCATCGACCTCGTGCGGATGCCCGGGATTCTCGTTGATGGTCTTCACGTTGGTGACACCTTCATAGCTCTCGAAACGGTCGGCGATTTCGTGGATTTCGGAAAGGATGGTCTCCAGACCCGCAAGGACCGCTTCGGGATCGGCTTCCTCCGTGGTGTGGAAGACGACCTCGATCTTCGTGTCGAAATACTGGGTGTAGATTCTTTCGTTCCTCGTCAAGTTGTCTTTTGCGTCAAGCGTCGCGGAGAAAGCGAAAGAGAAGGTGGCGAGTGTCGCCAGAAGAAGAATCAGACGGGCTCTCATGGGCATCCTCCCTTCGGGGCAGTGTCATTATACCATAAACGACCAAGAGGTTTCTTGGTGGAAATACAGAAAAAAAAGGGGGCGGAAAAGCCCCCTTGAGCAGTCAATCCAGCGCGTCGGCGACGGCATCCAGATAGTTCTGGACACGGACGGTGACACCGCTGACGGCATCGGCGGGATCTTCGAGTCTGCCTTCGTCTGTGTCGTAGTCGATTTCGCCCTGGTTGGCCACGATGTCGGCGGCGAGCATGTCGACCTGTTCGACCCAGAGGTAGTCGTCGTCTTCTTGCATGATGTAGTCGAGACCGTGATTCAACGTGCGTTTGGTCACGGCGTCATCACCGCTTCGGTAGCCGGAATCGATCTTGATGTGTTCGATGTGGCCGCTTTCGTTCACGGCGACGACGGCATAGTCGTAACTGCCGTTTCCGGCCAGACTTCTGCCGAAGAGGATGCCGGGTGTGAACTTGCCATCACCCGAGAACGAGGGCACATCGAAATCGTCGGGGCTTTCGCCTTCGGCGAGCCGGGCCCTGGCAAAGGCGTTCTCGAGAGCCGTCATATAGCCGGACACACGGACGGTGACACCGCTGACGGCATCGGCGGGATCGACGAGGCGTCCCTCGTCGAGTTCATAGTCGAACATGCCTTGGCTCTCGACGACGTACCGGGCGAGCATGTCGACTTGTTCGACCCAGAGATAGTCGCCGCTGCCGCTCATCTCATAGTCTTCTCCGCCGTTGAAATGGCGCTTGGTGACGATAATCTCGTCGTCTTCATAGACGGAATCGATGATGGCATCCTTGATGAAGCCGTCGGCATCGACATAGATGTAGGCGAGTGCCGGCTGGTCGCCATCCGAATAGCCCAGATGCAGTCCGGGCTTGTATTCACCTTGTTCCGCGGTGTCGCCGCAGGCGGCGACGATGAGAACGCTGAAAGCGACGACCAAAGTAAGTAGTACTTTTTTCATGTTGTATCCTCCCATGGATTGTTTGTGAGATCTGCGCTTGCCCATGAAGGCAAGTCTGCAAAAATTATAGAAGGTTGTGGAAGATATGTCAAAGGATGTACAAAAAAAAGACCACGCAACGACCAACCTGTATTGACGGGCGGGAGTGTTGCGTGCGAGGTGCGATTTCGGTTATACTGTCTTTGGAGAAACGGCGAAGAAAAGGGGTGGGGCCATGAAGAGAAACGATATCGTGTTGATTGCGATCCTGCTCGTCTTTGCGCTTGCCGCCCTTTTCGCCGTTCGTTCTCTCCAAGAGAGGACGCGTTTCGACGACGGCACGGCCGTGGTCTATCACCAAGGGCGTCTCGTGTTGACAATCGACCTTGTCGACGGAAGCGAAGAGATACTCGGTGAGGACGTCTTCGTCGCCACCGACATCGATGATGTGAACGAGATTCTCGCCGACCATTTCGACGGCAGGGAGATTTCTTCCGCAAAAGCCGGCGAGGGACGTTTCTATATCGTCCCAGGCAACAACGGCCCCGTCACGATCCGCTATCGCGACCACATGGTCGAGGTCATCGACGAGACGAGTCCGAGAAACATCTGTCAACACCAGGGGCGGACGAACTCGCCCTTCAAACCGCTCACTTGTCTCCCCAACGACGTCGTGATCCGCATCCTGCGTCCCGGCGAAGAAAGCGACGGCAGTATCCGCTAGGAGGTGCCATATGGCCGTACAACAATTCCTCGACATTTTCGAAGTGCTGCTCTTTTTCCTCATTCTCGCGGTGACCTTCAAGGCTTTCATGAGCTTGGACATCACCAAGCATTTCCAGAAGGGGGCGATCTGGCAGATCCAGATCGTCTACATCTTCACGAGCATCGCGGTCTCCTATCTCGTGTTGAAGGCGTTCATGAACCTTATCGAGCTCTTTCAGCGCATCTTCACCTGAAAGATGCTCCGGACCTACTGGGAAGGAGTGGCCGCGGCCGCTCCTTTCGTCTTGTCGCGGAGTTCTTGCCGGAAGGCGTCCGCATTCGCCGCATCGATCGCGACGATGAAGACCACTCCTTCATCCGTATAGTCGCGGGAGAGGATCTCGGCCTCCCGCTGCAAGAAATCCTCGATGCGCGCCCCCTCCTCGAAATCCAGCGCGATCCGGTAGCGCACCAGGGTCCGGATTTCTTGCAATTCCGCCTTCTCGACACACGAGGAGGCGCCTTTTTTGTAAGCGCGGACGAGGCCGCCCGCGCCCAGTTTCACCCCGCCGAAGTAGCGGGTGACGACACAGACCACATTCGTGAGGTCGTTCTTCCTGAGCACTTCCAGGATGGGGAACCCCGCCGTCTGGGAAGGTTCGCCGTCATCGTCGAAACGCTTGATCTCGCCCGTCTTGCCGATGATATAGGCGTAACAATTGTGGGACGCATGCTTGTGGGCCGCGCGGACATCTTCGAGCAAGGCTTTCGCTTGTGCTTCCGTGTTGACCGGGGCCAAGACGGAGACGAATTCCGAGCGTTTTTCCGTGAAGGCCGTCTTCACGCGCTTTTTCACACTTCTCATGCGGCCACCCCCTCACCTAACATCATAGCAAATTTTCTTTGAAAACGGGCCTAATCATGGAAAAAAACCCCCTTGTATAGTATAATCCTATGTGGTGGTTCGATTTGGATAGACAGCGCAAAACCGGTGAGAAAATCCTTGAACGGTTGGAAGAAGCGGGCCATGAAGCCTATTTCGTCGGCGGCTTTGTCCGCGATTTTCTTATGGGAAGAAAGACGAAGGACATCGACATCACGACCTCGGCCCGCCCCGACGAGGTGAAAAGACTCTTCCCCCGCTCCAAGGAGACGGGGGCCGCTTTCGGCACCCTCACCGTGCTCGAAGGCGGTTTCGCTTTCGAGGTCACGACCTTCCGGAGCGAAGGCCGCTACGACAACCACCGTCATCCCCGAGAGATCGCCTTCAGCGACTCCTTGGAGGCCGACCTCTCCCGCCGGGATTTCACGATCAACCAGCTCGTCATGGACAAAGACGGCCGGGTGAAAGATATCTTCGGAGGCCGGGAGGATTTGGAGAACGGCCTCATCCGCACCATCGGCGACGCCCGGGAACGTTTCGAAGAAGATGCGCTCCGGATGCTCCGGGCCTTCCGTTTCCGCGCCGCCCTCGGTTTTTCCCTAGAAGAGGAGACCGCTCGCGCCATTGAAGACAAAAAACACCTCATCCAGGAGATTTCCATCGAACGAATCCAGGACGAGCTCTTGAAGCTCTTCGCCGCGCCCCATGCGCGCAAAGCCCTGCGGACGATGCTCGAAGTCTCCTTCACCAAGACCCTATTCGATGCCGAAAAGGCCGTCGCTTTACTTGCCGAAAGCCGTTATCGCTTCGATGCGGTGACCGCCTTCGCCCTCATGGCCGCCCTCGACGGTTTGGATATCGAAACCTGGCGTTTTTCCAAGCGCTTTACAAAACAAGTCGAGACCGTCCGCAGTCTACACGAAGCCACCTATCAGAAAGGTTTCACACCCCTGCACGTTTTCCAGGCGGGCAGAAGGGCCTGTGAACGGGCCGACCGCGTCAACCGCCTCCTCGGCGGTGCGAACGCCCGCGAGACGATCCGGAGGATCGATAGGGAACTGCCGATCCGCAAGCGGTCCGATCTTGCCGTGAAAGGCGGCGACATCGCGCGCGCCTTCAAGGTGAAAAACCCCGAGAACATCGGCCGCACCCACGAAGCACTCTTGCGTGCCGTTTTGGCAGGCCGCGTCGAAAACGACAAGCCTTCGCTCCTGCAAGAGGCCGCCCGCATTCTCGAAGAAAAAGAGGGTACAGATTGACATGCGAGACTTCACCGCGTATCTGGAAGACTTTCACACCGTCACGATACTTTTGCAAGCGAGCCGCGAAGAGAAGCCCCCTTTCCATCTTGTCCACGGAGATGAACACCAGCATCTGCACATCGTGGACAGGCAAGCCGGTGGGCACCACGTGAAGCTCGTGGGCCGATCCGACGCGCCCATCCGTCCGCACATCCCCTATCATCTGGAGGATGCCGGCGGAGAAAAGACCGAACTCCAAAGCGGACACATCGTCCGCACGGAAGCTTTCGACCGGCACTACCATTATGCGGAAGGCGACCTCGGCGTGACCTATGGGAAAGAAAAGAGCACTTTCAAGGTCTGGACACCCATCGCCCGCGAGGTGATACTGTGCTTGCGGCGGGGGGAGAAGACCGAGACCCACCCCCTGGTCTATAGGGAAAAGGGGGTCTGGAGTTGCACGATCGCCGGCGACCTCGAAAAGACCCCCTACCGTTTTCAAGCGCGCATAAACGGCAAGCGTAAGACCCTGACCGATCCTTACGCCATCGCCGGCAACGCCAACGGCGAATGGAACTATGTGGTCGATCCCGCGCGTTTCGTCACCATGAAGAACGAAAGAACGCCCGTGAAAGACGCTTTCCCCATCATCTACGAGGCATCCGTGCGCGATCTGACCATGGACCCCGTTTTAGCGACGGAATCCCGCGGCACCTTCAGGGGAGCCCGGGAGAAAGGCCTGAGGACAAAAGCGGGTCGTAAGGCCGGCTTCGACCACATCCGCTCCCTCGGCGTCACCCATGTGCAGTTTTTGCCCTTCTTCGATTTCGAGGGCGTGGACGAGAAGCATCCCGCAGCCGCCTACAACTGGGGCTACAACCCCTCCCAATACAATGTGCCCGAAGGCTCGTATGCGAGCGATCCCGACAGTCCCTACGCCCGCATCGACGAACTGAGAAAGATGATCGACGCCTATCACGCCGAAGGATTGGGCGTCGTCATGGACGTCGTCTACAACCATGTCTACGACCCCAAGACCCACCCCTTCGGCAAGCTGGTCCCGGGCTATTTCTTCCGGGTCGATCATCACGGCCATCTCACCGCCGCTTCCGGTTGCGAGAACGATCTGGCCACGGAGCGGCGGATGGTGCGGGAGTTCATCATCGACTCTTTGCGTTTCTGGGCGGAGACCTACAAACTCGACGGTTTCCGTTTCGACCTCATGGGCCTCATCGACATCGAGACCATGCAGGCCGCGAAAGACGCTCTGCAAGCGGTCGACGAGAACATCCTCGTCTATGGGGAAGGCTGGAACATCCCCACCGTGCTCCCCCCAAAAAGGCTCAGCCACATGGACAACAAACACCTTTCGACCGCCACCATCGGCTTTTTCAACGACACCTTCAGAGAGACCGTGAAGGGGGCCAATTTCGAAATCGCGGCGAAGGGTTTCGCCATGGGGGCGAAGCCCCCGGAAAAGACCATGGCGAGAATCCTCAAGGGAGGCATGGCCGTCAAGGCTGCCATCACCCGACCCTCGCAGTCTTTGAACTATGTCGAGTGCCATGACGACCACACCTTCTTCGACAAGGCGAGAGTCGCCATGCAGGACGCTTCGGCAAGCGACCGTCTTTGCGCCCAGAAGCTGGCCACGGCTGTCGTCATCCTCGCCCAGGGTGTGCCTTTCCTCCATGCCGGCCAGGAATTCTACCGGTCGAAGAAGGGCGAAAAGAACAGCTACATGAGCCCCGATTACATCAACCGCATCGACTGGTCCCGGCTGGATGAGTTCCACCGCGACGTCGAGGATGTACGCAGGCTCATCCGGCTCAAGCGGGACCATCCCCTCTTCAACCTCCGGGACAAGGAGGAAATCAAAAAGAAGGTCTCCGTCGCGACCGAAAAGAGCGGTACCGTGCGCTACCATCTTCGCGACGAGAATGAACATCTCCTCGTCATCTTCAAGAACAACACCCAGAAAGAACATTTCCGTTTCCCCGAAACGGCCCGCCTCCTCTTCTGTTCGGAAGAATACCTCGATGAGGGCCCCGTGAGAGAACTCGAACTCACCCGCATCTCGACCACCGTCATGAAACTCGGAAAGGATGAACATACATGAAGAACTTCTATGCCAAGATCGACAGCTACAACGAGACGACCTACGAGACGAACACCCTGTCGGTGCTTCTCGCCGACGGGACGCGGCTCACCTTGAGGATCGACGAAGAAGAAGACATCCGCGAAGAGGAGGTCTATCATTTCGAGACGGAGCCCATCGAATTCAAGGGCCGTACCCAATACCTCGTGAAATCCTTCACCCACATCAGCGACACGGACATCGGCTTCGAAGGCAAGATCGCCGTGATGAAGGATTTCTACCCCTTCGCGCCGATCGATGTCGAAAAGACCCAAGCGACCATCGAGGCGCATCTTTCCTCCATCAAGGATGAGACCATCGAAACGATCACGAAAGCCCTCTATGAGAAACACCGGGAGGATTTCTACCTCTATCCCGCCGCCACCCGTTTCCACCACGCCTATATCGGCGGCGTGGCCCACCACACGGCGACGATGTTGCAGTTGGCCGAGGGTCTCCTCGCGGTCTATGATTTTCTGAACCGGGACCTCCTCGTGGCGGGCATCATCCTGCACGACCTCTTCAAGACGGTCGAACTCTCGAACTTCTACGCCCCCGAATACACCCGTGAGGGGAGATTGCTCGGGCATCTCGCCATGGGCAGCGACGCCATCGGCGAAATCGCGAGGGAGAAAGGTCTCTCCGACCAAGAGGAGGTCTTGCTCCTTCGGCACATGATGCTCTCCCATCATTACTACGGGAACTTCGGCTCCCCCAAAAAGCCCAACATCCCCGAAGCCTTGGCCCTCCATTTCATCGACAACATCGACTCCAAATTCGCCGTGCTGGGCGAGGCCCTCGAAGAGACCGAGCCCGGAGCCTTCACCGAGCCCCTCGGTGTCCTGGAGCGGGAACGCTATTACAAGGCCCTCGCCGGCAAGCGGAAAAAGACATAGACAAACCGCCCCGACTGTGTTATACTCATAAACTGACATCGGCCGGGAACCCTCCGGCCCGAAGGAGTGAAGACCATGAAACTCGAGAAACGTTCGGGAAAACTCAAAGAAATCCGCGAGAACCATCTCATACCCGGTATCGTCTATGGGAAGGGCATAGAGCCCACGCCCGTGCAATGTCCCTTCAAAGACGTGGCGGACGCCTTCAAATCCTACGGCAGAAGTATGACCTTCAAGGCGAAGCTCGGCAAGAAGACCCACCAGGTCTATTTCAAGGAGCTCCAGGTGGACCCGCTGCGTCAGAACCGCATCCTGCATTTCGATTTGCAGAAGATCAGCGCCACCGACACCATCTCCGCCGAGATCCCCGTGAAGATTTTGAACAAGGAAGAAGTCGAAAGCCGCGACCTCATCGTCGAGCTCATCAGCCAGACCGTCACCACGGAGTTCCCCGCCGGCAGCGGCATCTCCCATTTCGAGCTCGATGTAGAAGGTATGGAGGGTAACGAAGCGCTCCACGTCTCCGACCTCGATTTGCCCGAAGGCTTCAAGGTGCTCGTCCCCGAGGACAAGATCCTCGTCAGCATCTCCTACCCGCAAGAGGAAGAGGAAGAAGAGGAAGTCCTCGAAGAGGAAGAAGACATCGAAGTCGAAGCCATCAAGCAGAAGGACGAAGACGAAGAGACCCCCGACGATTCCGAAGACGAAGAAGAGGACTGATCCCGAAAAACCCCGCGTTGCGACGCGGGGTTTTCTCTGGGAATGAAAACGCCACGGCTCGTTTATTGCCGTGGCGTTTTTACATCTGTCGGGGCTCAGTCTTCGATGTAGGGGAAGTGCATCCGCATGAAGAGGTCGCGGATGGTCTCTGCCATGCGCAGGTGGTGTTCTTCGTCCCGGTGGATTTCCGCCTCGCCCGCGAGCATGTTGTCGAGGGTGATGATGGAATGGTGGACACTACCGAAAAGACGCGTGTGCGCATCCTTGTAATAGGCTTCGAGGGCGTCGCGCACATCCGCGGGGATCTCGATGTCGCTCTCGCCATAGCGCTGCCTGTCGAGTTCCCGGAGGGAATAGAGCGCCAGCTGTTCGACGGTGGGGATGTCGCCGTCGTTCAAGAAGTCTTCGTGATAGTCGCCGAGGTCGGCCGCTGTCAGGCGGGCGGAGGGTTTCTCGAAATTCTCCCCTTGGCGGGCCAGGATGAAATGGTAGCCGAATTCGGTCATCCGGGTGCCGTCGGAGAAGATCTTGTCTTCGTCTTCGTAGTCTTCGACGTAGCGGGCATACATGGTCTGCAGTTTGGCGATGAAGTCCTCGTCGTGCTGCATGGCGTCCTTGTAGGAGAGTTCTCCGAGGTCTTCATAACGCAAACGGAGTCCGACGTTCTTGAAGCGCGCCCACCGGCTGTAGTCGTCTTCGTCGTCGTCTTCACCGCGGAGGGCTTCGTTGTATTCTTTGACGATGTCTTCAAGATCCTCGTCCTGGCTTTCGGATATGATCAAGCCCTCGAGGGCGGCCACAGTGCTGCGGAAAGCACTTTCTTCCGCTTCGTCCAATGACTCGAGGTATTCTGCGAGATTGTCGTCGAGACGGTCCTCGTCGTGGTCGAGATAGATGACGATCCGTTCGACGTCGAGACTGAAATAGTTTTCGAAGTGCTCTTCGACATAGGGATAGGCCATGGCGACATCGACGATGTCGAGGAGGTAGTCGCTGCGGAGTCTGCGCGCCGCGCGTTGCTCGATCAATTCCCTATCGGATCCCACCCGCATGTAGAGGGCGAGATAGAGTTGCCAGTCGAAACCGAACTCGGCGACTTGTTGTTTGGTCTCGGAGAGTTCGCGGCGGTAGTCGCGCATGAGGTCGCTGCGGTTGCGGAGGACGTCGCGTTCCCTGCCGAAGACGTCGGTGAAGTAGTCGCTCAGGAGCAGGTGTTTCTCCTTGGCGAGTTCGGTGGCATAGAGGATGCCGATGCGTTCGACCATGTAGTCGTAGAGGTCGTCGGCGGTGATCTCCATGTCGTCGATCTCGGCGAGGGTCTTGTTGTCTTTGGGTTCGCGGAAGAAGTCCTTCGCCGTTTCGAACTGTTGTTGATAGACGGCGCTCACCGCCTGGTCGTAGATACGGAGGCCGCTTTCCTCGTGCAGGGCGGCCATGGTTTGGACGGTCTCCTCATCGCCGACGAGAGTCTCGATGTATTCGGCGCGGAGGGCATCGAGGTCTTCGTCTTCGAGGTCTTCAAAAGGGGTGACCTCGTCACGCTGCAAGACATAGGCGAGATAGCGGTTGCCCTCGATCGATTTGGCGTTGGTGGCGTAGGGGCGGTCGTCCTCGATGTCATAATAGAGGAAGTCGCTCATCTTGGCGAAAAAGGCTTCATCCCTCTCGGCGGCGAGTTCCTGCAGTTCACGTTGGTTGAACCAGAAGAAGTCCTCGTCGAGTTCGATGAGATCCTCGAGGTCCTTCTCTTCATCGAGGGTCTCACGATAAGGATAGATGTAGTTGTAGATCTTGATGTAGTATGCGAGCACTTCCTCATCGTCGAGGAGTTCGGTGTTCTCTTCGTCGAAGTCCTCGCGCCGCAGGTCCTCGATGGGCTCATCACCCACATAGAGGCCGATGCCGTCTTCATAGTTGTACACGAGATTGAAGTGTTTGAAGACGCTCCGAAATTCGTTCTGGTTGTCGAAGCGGATGCGGATGGCCATGAGGTCGCCTTGGCGGTAGTCTTCATAGAATCTCTCGAGATCCTCGTCCGTGATGAAGAACGGGTCGGTCTCATCGGTGGTCTCATAACGCGAGCGGGTATAGTTCTCTTTGGCGACCCGCAAGCGGATGAAGGCTTCTTCACTTTCCGGATCGTCGGGATCGTAACCGCTCATGACGACGAGGTCGCGGTATTCGCTCTCGAGTTCCTCGATCTCCTCTTCGGTCATGCGTTCGATCTCTTCGGGGTCGGTCGTACCGTATTTGAGTTCGGTGATCAGCTCGTCGATCTCTTCGGCGGTCACCGCATCCATCTCCTCGGCGAGGAGATGGCGGTCGATGTAGTCGACAAGATGCAACATGCCGTCCGTCACGAGCATTCTGCCATAGAGGTCACCCTTGGTGATTTCTATGCCTTTGTAGGTCAAAAAGACCTCGTCTTTGTTAGAAACAGTCGGTGCATCGTCGTCACCGATGATGAAGTTGCACGCGACGGCGGTTCCGACGATGACGATCAGTCCGGTGAGGACCATCAGCGCGCGTTTGACAATCACATTTTCCATGGGGCACTCACTCCTTATTAAAATACGCAATATATATATTACCACTTATCCATGCGCGAGACAACTGCCAATCGCAAGGAATTCGTGAGCGTCAGTCAGCGGGGGATGTGTTGCAAGGGGGGGGATTTGGTGTATAATGTCCGTAGTGAACGGAGGTACACCATGGAGACGATCGTTCTCGGCAGCGGTTCCAAAGGCAACGCGACCCTCATCCGCAGCGGCCGGACCACCCTGCTCGTCGATGCGGGACTGAGTTATCGGGCCATGAACAGACGACTCGAAGGGAGTCCCCTTTCCTTGGCCGACATCGACGCGGTGCTACTCACCCATGAGCACAACGACCACATCCGGGGTCTCCGGATGGTCATGAAGAAGAACCCCGTCCCCCTCTACACCGCCGAAAGCGTGCTCGCCGCCCTTCCCGCCGATGTCGCCGTGGAAGAGTTCTTCCCGCTCGAGCCCCACACCTACCAATCGATCGGCGATTTCGAGGTCTATCCCGTCCCCCTTTCGCACGACACGGAGACCACGCTCGGATTCGTCTTTCTTGCGGACGGGAAGAAAATCGTCTATGCGACCGACACGGGTTTCATCGACGAAAAGCTCCATCCCGTCTTCCACAATGCCGACGCCTACATCCTGGAAGCGAACTACGATGTCGAAATGCTTTTCACCTCCGAACGCCCCTACTCGTTGAAACGGCGTATCGATTCCGTCCGCGGGCATCTTTCGAACGCCGATTCGGCCTATTATCTCTCCCGTTTCGTGGGCGAGCGGACGAAAGTGATCGTGCTCGCCCACCCTTCCGAGGAGTGCAACACCCCCGAAAGGGCCCTTTCCACCTTCCAAGACATCTTTGCGAGCTATGAGATCCCTTCAAAAGATTATGAGGTCCACATCGCCAACCAGCATGTGCCCACGAAGCTCTTCCGGATTTGAAGACGACCCAGGAAATGTCCGTGCCCCATTGTGTCAAAGCAGCCGATGTTGTATAATGTATGTGGAATTTGTATGACAAGAATCTTTCGCGACCATCCTGAGAATATGATTATGGAGGTAGATTAACGATGGCGAAAAAGAAAGTGTTCCAGTCGATGGACGGGAACCAGGCGGCCGCCTACGCGGCCTATGCGTTCACCGAAGTCGCAGGAATCTATCCGATCACACCTTCCTCGCCCATGGCCGAGCACACGGACCTGTGGGCGTCGCAAGGAAAGAAGAACCTCTTCGGCATGCCCGTCAAGGTAGTGGAGATGCAATCAGAAGCCGGTGCGGCGGGGACCGTCCACGGCTCGCTCCAATCCGGCGCCCTCACGACCACCTACACCGCGAGCCAGGGGCTTTTGTTGAAAATCCCCAACATGTACAAGATTGCCGGCGAACTCCTCCCCGGCGTCATCCATATCGCGAGCCGGAGCATCGCCGTGCAGGCGCTCTCCATCTTCGGCGACCACCAAGACGCCATGGCCGCGCGCCAGACCGGCTTCGCCATGCTCGCGACAGGATCCGTCCAGCAAGTGATGGACCTCGCCGGGATCGCCCATCTTGCGGCGATCAAGTCGAGCATCCCCTTCTTGCACTTTTTCGACGGGTTCCGCACCTCGAACGAGACCAACAAGGTCGAGGTCATGGACTATGAGGTCTTCGACCGTCTGCTCGATCGCGATGCCGTGCGTCGTTTCCGCAAGCGGGCCTTGAACAGCGAACGTCCTGTCACCCGCGGCTCCGCGCAGAACGACGATGTCTACATGCAAGCACGCGAAATCCAGGAAAAATACTACAAGGACATCCCCGACATCGTCGCGGGCTACATGGAAGAGATCTCGAAAGAGACCGGGCGCGACTACGCCCCCTTCACCTATCACGGTGATCCCGATGCGACTGATGTCATCGTCGCCATGGGGTCGGCGACCGAAGCCATCCGTGAGACCATCGACTATCTCCGTGAAAAGGAGGACCGCAAGGTAGGCCTCGTCACGGTGCATCTCTATCGTCCCTTCAGCACGAAGCACTTCTTCCGGGCCATGCCCGATTCCGTCGAGAGAATCGCCGTGCTCGACCGCACCAAAGAGAACGGTTCCATCGGTGAACCGCTCTATCTCGATGTGAGAAGCGTCTATTACGGCAAAAAGGACGCTCCCACCATCATCGGCGGTCGTTACGGTCTTTCCAGCAAAGACACCACACCCGCCCAGATCAAGGCCGTCTATGACAATCTCGCCGGCAAGAAGAAGGACCGTTTCACCATCGGCATCGTCGACGATGTCAACCACACCTCGCTCGAGGTCGGCGAAGAGATCCACGCCACGGATCCTTCCACCACGGAACTGCTGTTCTTCGGTTTCGGCAGCGACGGAACGGTGGGCGCTTCGAAAAACACCATCAAGATCATCGGTGAGAACACCGACATGTACGCCCAGGCCTACTCGAGCTACGACTCGAAGAAATCGGGCGGCATCACGAGGATGCACCTCCGTTTCAGCGAGAATCCCATCCGGAGCACCTATCTCGTCAACCATCCGCACTTCGTGTCCTGTTCGAAAGACTCCTACCTCTTCAAATATGACATGATCGGCGGCATGCGCGAGGGCGGCACCTTCCTTTTGAACACCATCAAATCCCCCGACGAGATCGAGGAATTCCTCCCGAACAGAGTGAAACGCCAACTCGCCGAGAAAGATGCCAAGCTCTACATCATCAACGCCGTCAAACTCGCCGAGGACATCGGTCTCGGCGAACGCATCAACACCATCATGCAGTCGGCCTTCTTCGCCCTGAACGAGCACATCATGCCCTATGACAAGGCCAAGAGACTCATGAAGGAATACGCCGAGAAGGCCTACGGTCGCATGGGCGAAGAGATCGTCAAGAAGAACTTCCAAGCGATCGATTCCGGACAAGACGGTCTCGTCGAAATCGACGTGAAGAAAGCATGGAAAGACCTTCCCGACGAAACCCGACCCGAAGAGAAGGAAAAGCCCGACTACGTCAAGAACATCGCCGAGCCCGTGAACGCGATCAAGGGCTACGACCTTCCCGTCAGCGCTTTCGAGGAATATGCCGACGGAACCATGGAACCGGGCTCCACCGCCTATGAGAAACGGGGCATCGCCAACTATGTGCCCAAGTGGATCAAAGAGAACTGTATCCAGTGCAATCAGTGCGCTTTCGCCTGCCCGCACTCCGTCATCCGTCCCTTCCTCCTCACCGACGAAGAGATGGAGAACGCCCCCCAAGACCTCGAGACGCTCGATGCCCGCGGCAAAGGCATCGACGAGATGCAATACCGCATCCAGATCTCCACGCTCGACTGCACGGGTTGCGGTGTCTGTGTGAGCGTCTGCCCGGCGAAAGATAAAGCGCTCGAGATGAGCCCGATCGGCGACGAGATCGACAAGGGCGAAGTGCAAAAGGCCGAATACCTCTTCAACGAGGTCACCCCGAAAGACCATCTCGTCAAGAAGACGAACGCCAAGAACTCGCAGTTCGCAAAGCCCCTCTTTGAATTCTCCGGCGCCTGTGCGGGTTGCGGCGAGACCCCCTATGTACGTCTCGTGACCCAGCTCTTCGGCGATCGTCTGCAAATCGCCAACGCCACGGGTTGTTCCTCGATCTATGGCGGCAGCTTCCCCGCCACCCCCTACACCAAGAACGCCGAAGGAAGAGGCCCCGCCTGGGCGAACAGCCCCTTCGAGGACAACGCCGAGTTCGGCTACGGCATGTATCTCGCCAACGAGACCATGCGCGACAGGCTCCAGACCCTCTTCAAAGAGAACAAGGACAAGCTGCCGAAAGACATGGTCGAACTGTTCGCGGAATGGGTCGAGAACCGTTCCGACGGCGAGAAGACCATGGAGATCCACAAGAAGCTCCGTCCCCTGATCGAGAAATACGACGGTCCCATGGCCGACGAACTGAAGGAACTCGCCCAATACATCGTCAAACAGAGCAACTGGATCTTCGGCGGCGACGGCTGGGCCTACGACATCGGCTACGGTGGCCTCGACCACGTCATCGCCTCCAGTGACGACGTCAACATCCTCGTCTTGGACACCGAGGTCTATTCCAACACCGGCGGCCAATCCTCCAAAGCCGCGCCGAAAGGCTCCATCGCGGCCTTCACCGCCGCCGGCAAGGACGGCAAGAAGAAGGACCTCGCCGCCATGGCCATGAGCTACGGCCATGTCTATGTGGCGCAAATCTCTCATGGTGCCAACCAGCAACAAGTCGTCAAGGCCCTCCGCGAAGCGGAAGCCCATCCCGGACCCTCGCTCGTTGTCGCCTACAGTCCCTGCATCGCCCACAAGATCAAGGGCGGCCTCACCAATTCGGCCAAGCAGGCCGAGATGGCGACCAAGGTCGGATA
>PUMR01000069.1 GCA_003551455.1 Mollicutes bacterium
CTTGGATGGCGCCAAGAGTGGCGTTCAATGCTGCTTCTGCATCTTTCTTGGTGAGTCCGGAGACTTCTGCAACTTTTGCAACAAGTTCAGTCTTGTTCATGAATCCAACTCCCTCCTCAAATATTTGTTTGAACTACGCTCATTATAGCAACTCACAATGACCTTTGCAAGCGATTGAGAAGGGTTTTGACGAATTTTTTTGCTTTTTTTGGCGATTTCAAGGTGTCTTTTCGGGTTTCGAGGTGCGCGACAAGAGTTTGGCGAAAGCTTTCCTCGGCTCCACACGGTCAAAAACGACATCATGGATGGCATTGATGATCGGCGTGTCGATTCCGGCCTGTTTTGCGAGTTCATATGCGGCCTCGGCGGTGCGGATCCCCTCGACGACCATGGTTATCGAGTCCAATGTCTCGTCGAGGTTCTTGCCGGAACCGATTTGCAACCCCGCCCGGTAGTTCCGCGAATGCTCGGACGTGCACGTGACGAACAGGTCGCCGATGCCGGAGAGACCGAGCAGGGCGTCCTTCGAGGCGTCCAACGCCTCATAGATTTTGCCCATCTCGACGAGTCCCCGGGTGATGAGGGCGGCCAGGGCGTTGTCGCCGTGTCCTTGCGCCTTGGCGATGCCGGCGGCGAGGGCGAAGATGTTCTTGAGCGCGCCGCCCAGTTCGACACCCTTGAGGTCGGTCGAGGAATAGACGCGGAAATAGGTCTTGTTGTGGAAGAGGGATTGCACGAAACAGGCATGTTCCTCATTCTCGCTCGCACTCGTGATGGCCGTCGTCATGCCCTTGATGACCTCTTCGGCGTGAGACGGGCCTGAAAGGGCGACAAAGCCCTCGAGATACTCGGGCGGGACCATTTCGGCGAAAATCTCGCTCGCGCGCTTGAAGGTCGCGGGCTCGATGCCCTTGGCGGCGTTGATGAAGAGTTTCTTCCCGTCCAGATGGGGGAGGATGGAACGGATCGCCTCCCTGAGAACCTTGGTCGGCACGACAAAGAGGAGGATGTCGGCGAAAGCGAGGAGTTCCTCAACGTTTCCTGTCGCCTGGATGGAATCCGGTATGGGTTCATCCAGCTGCAAGCAGCGATGTTCGTCATTGACGGTCTTGACAACAACGGGGTCGACGTCATAGACAAGGGGTTCGTGATCGTTGTCGGATAGGACCTTGGCCAGGGCGAGTCCCCACGACCCGCCGCCTACGATACTCACTTTCACTTCAATCACGCCTCCTGAGCATGATATGGATGGGAACGCCGCGGAAACCGAAAGCTTCGCGAATCCGGTTTTTGAGATACCGCTCGTAACTGAAATGCATGAACCGCAAATCATTGACGAAGAGCACGAAAGACGGTGGTTTCACACCGACCTGGGTTGCGTAGTATCCTTTGACGACGCCACCTTTGTGGGATTTCGGCGGATTGGCGGCGAAGGCGTCGCTTATGACATCGTTCAACACGCTCGTGGGGACCTTTTTCTTGTAGTTCTCATAGACTTCGCCGATGACGGGAAAGAGGGTGGAAAGACGGGCTTTCGTCTTGGCGGAGAGAAAGACGATGGGCGTATCGTAGAGAAACTGGAAATGGGCCCGGATGTTTTTCTCCCATTCGTTCATCGTGCGCTCGTCCTTCTCGACGCGGTCCCACTTGTTGACGGCGATGATGATCGCTTTCCCGGCTTCTAACGCATAGCCGGCAATCTTCTTGTCCTGTTCGATGATGCCCTGCACGGCATCGAGGAGAACGATGGCCACATCGCTCCGTTCGATGGCGCTCATCGCCCGGAGGACACTGTATTTTTCCGCGTCCTCATAGACTTTTCCCCGTTTTTTGAGCCCCGCGGTGTCGATGACGACATATTCCTGGTCGTTCCTTTCGAACACGGAGTCGACGGCGTCGCGGGTCGTGCCTTCGATTTCACTGACGATGACCCGCTCTTCGCCCAGAAGAGCGTTCATGAGCGAGCTCTTGCCCACATTCGGGCGACCGATGAGGGAGAGTCTGATCGTGTCTTCCTCGTAAGGGTCGGGAAACGCCTCGGGAAGCATCGAGACGACCCTGTCGAGCAAATCGCCCACACCGATGCCGTGGGTCGAACTCACGGCCATGGGGTCTCCCAGCCCGAGCGAGTAGAACTCGTAGAGCTCGTCGCGACGGGAAGCGTCGTCGACCTTGTTCACGGCGACGACGACGGGGGTGTCCGATTTATAGAGCATGCGGGCGATGTAGGAATCCTGTTCGGTGATGCCGCTTTGGACATCGACGAGGAAGATGATGACGTCCGCCTCGTCGATGGCGATTTCCGTCTGGGCCTTGATTTCATGAATGAAAGGGGCATCGTCGAAATCGATGCCGCCGGTGTCGATGAGGTTGAAGGTGCGTGTGAGCCACTCCGCCCGGGCATAGAGCCTGTCACGGGTGAGTCCCGGCGTTTCGTCGGTGATCGCCAGGCGCTCACCGACAATACGGTTGAAAAGGGTGGACTTGCCCGTGTTCGGGCGGCCCACGATGGCCACGGATGGAAGCATGGCCGCCACCCCCTCGTCGGGTCATTTCTTCATATCTTTGAATTTATCGGCGAAGAGTTCGCCCAGCGTCTGGGAATGTTCATCCTTGTTGGAACTCTTCAGGTGCTTCTTGTATTCGTCCTGGATGCGTTTCTTTTCATAGGCTTTCTTACTTATGACCATCTGCCAGTTCTCACGGTTGAACTTCAGGACGACGCCGTTGATGACCTCGCCCTCCTTGAGGGCGTCGGAGACATTCTCGACATGAGCGTCGGAAATCTCGGAGATGGGGAGGAATCCATAGACCCCTTGGATTTCGACCAGAGCTCCGCGGTTTTGAAGTTCTTTGACCTCTCCCGAGACTTCTTCGCCGACTTTCACCTTGACGTCTTCCCAAGGATTGTAATCGAGATGCTTCTTCGAAAGCTGCATCTTCTGGTTCTCGACGTCGATCGAGAGAATCTGCACCTCGATCTCGTCGCCGACTTCGACATTGCCGGCGAGATTGAAACGGGGGTCCCAGGAATAATCGTTCCTGTGGACGACGCCGGCCACGTCGCGTTCGACCTCGACGAGGATGCCGAACTGCATCTTCTTGACGATCTTGCCCGTGACTTTTTCGCCCACCTTGTGTTCTTCGGCGAACTTCTCCCAGGGGCTCTTCTGGAGGGCTTTCAGCGAGAGCGAACGCTTGTCGCCTTCGGCGCCGATGATCTTGACCTCGATCTTTTCGCCCTCTTTGACGATCTCGCTCGGCTGCTTGATGCGGTGATGGCTCATCTCGGAGATGTGCAAGAGGCCCTCGACATGTTCGAAACGCACAAAAGCGCCGTAGGGGACGAGCTTGGTGACTGTGCCTTCGAGGACATCGCCCTCATTGATCTCTTTCAGCTCCTCTTGCCGCTTGAGGTCCTTCTTGCTCTTCTCGACGGCCTTGTGGCTGACGACAATGCGGATACGGTTGTTCTTGCGGCCGATCTCGATGATCTTGATGGGGAGCTTTTGATGCAGATAGGAACGGAGGTCCTCGACATATTTGATCGAGACTTCGCTTCGGGGCATGAACATGTCGAAACCGTGGGCGCGGACTTTCAGGCCGCCCTTCACGACATCCTTGACGACAGCCTCGATGATCTCGTCATGTTCGAATTTGCTCTGGAGTTCTTCGAAGAGTTCCTTCTGTTCGAGTTCAACACGGGAGAGGAGGACGATACCCTGTTCGTCGTCCTTCTTCCGGACGACAGCCTGGATTTCGTCACCCTTTTTCACGACATCATGGCAGGTCTGGGCGTCGAGACGGGTCAGACGTTCGAGGTAAATGGTCCCTTCCGTCGCGTAGCCGATATCGACGATGACCTCGTTGTCCTTGACTTCATAGACCGTTCCGGTGACGACCTTGC
>PUMR01000018.1 GCA_003551455.1 Mollicutes bacterium
ACCTTGCGCCGCCTCTTCGCGCACCCCGCCGATCCCGGCGGAAAGATAGGCCCGCTCCCCTTGTGTCGACCACGGTTTCGCCGCGAGGCCGTGGAAATCCTCGTCGCAGAAAGCGCGGGCGGTCTTTTTCAGCTGGGCATGAAAGGATCCGAAATCTTCCCCGGAAAGGAGCGCGCCGGTTTGATGGTAGAGGACGAGACCGAAGATGTAGTTCGCCCCCTTGTGGGTGTTCACGCCCCCGGTCTGCGCGAACATCCGTTCTTCGGCTTTGCGGCCTTCGCGCCTGAGCTCTAGGAGGCTACCCCGCTTAGCGCCGAGACGCGCATAGACACGGAAGGCGGGCTCGAGCGCCCGCAAAGAGGCCAGGAAATGGGAGATGTTCATGTCGGTGTGGCATCCCGAATCACGCGCCGAGACGAGACCGAAGGAAGGATAGAGGAAGACCTCCTTCCGCAAGGCGGCGACGGCCTCGCGGGCCAAGAGGTCGGGGAGGTGTTCATGGAGGGCTTTCTCCATCCGCGCAGAAAGTGTCTTCCGACTGTGTCTCTCTGCCCGCGCGCAGGTCTTGGCATCGGCACCGCAAACCCAACAAGACCGTGGGGGGAAACCGAGGTCGACACGGGATAGAGGGCCCTTCTCCGTGTGAACGTCGATGTCCGCATAGGGTCCGAGCGGGTGGCTCTCCTCGAGCAGGACGGCCATCCTCTTCACCCGGCGGGCGGGCAGGGCGGGCAGATAGAGGAAATGGTCCCCATCGGCCGAAGACACGAAGGCCCCCCGTACGGAAAAAAGGCCGGCGAGGATGCGGTCGAAAAGCCGGAGCACGAGACCGCTTTCCGCCGTGTTCTTCACCGGGCCCGCCACATTCGCCTTCAACACGCATACGACCCCTTCTCTCGCCGCCAGCCGCGCGAGCGACGTCCCCCGTTCGGCGCGGGCGGCGAGGATGCGGTCAGTGTCTTTTGTCATGGCCCTTGATTTCTTTCAGGATTTTCCGCCCCTTCTCGCTTTCGAGATAGCGGAGGGTGGCCTCGGGGACATAGCGTTTCACCGCCGCGACATCCTTCTTCTCCAAGAGGCTCCGCACGATGGAGGCGCTGATCGGTTTTTCGTCGATGGTCTTTCTCTCGATGAGGCAGAGATCGTTGCCGAGATAATGTCGCAGGGTCTTGTTGTAGATGTCGGTCATGGGGCTGTAGGGCTCGTCCCCCACATAGCGGGCGACGATGTTGAAGATCTTCATGTAGTGCTGCTTGAAGGTGAAAACATCGATCAGCGCGTGTTCTTCGCGGATCTTCTCCTCGCGTTTTTGGAAGTATTTGGGAAAGGTCGCGAAGCTGACGAGATAGTCCTTCGTCGGCAGGACGACGATACCCCGGTCGGCGGCGAGCGCTTCTTCGACGATGGCGAACCGGTCGGCGAAGGGGAAGAACGAGCGGTCCTCGCTCACGACGAAGACGAGAAGGGTGTCGTGGTGCTCTTTCGCCTTGCGGATGAGATGGAGATGCCCCTTCGTGAGCGGGTTGGCGTTGACGACAACGGCGCCTTTGGGGCGGTTGTCGAGGTCGTAGTCCTTCTTCAGGGCGGTGAGGGTCCTTTTGATGTCGCCGCCTTGTTCGAGGAAGGAGATGTTCATCGTCTGCACGATCGGCTTGAAGCCGAGGTTTTGGAAGAGCTCGTCGAGTTCGGGCCGGGCGTAGACGAAGATGTGGCTCTTCCCTTCTTCGTTCAACCGCTTGATGAGGGCGCTCATCAAAGTGGTGAGGTGGTTCTGGTTCTGGAACTCGGCCTCGACGGCCACACATTTCACGATGTTTTTCGCCGCGGAGGCCGTGGCGATGAGGCGGTCTTCCTCATAGAGGGCGAGCGTCTTGTCGACGTCCTCTTCGTAGACGATGTGGAACTTTTTGAGGAACTGCGCGATTTCGGCGCGTTCCTCCTCGAGGATGATATCCCGGATATCCATCTTCATTCCTCCTTGATCTTGTGGAGGGTGTCGAGTTCTTTTCCGTGCCGGCTTTCCACATGACCGATCCGTTCTTCCCTTTTCGCTTCCACGGGGCGTCCCGTGTAACGGTGGGCGATCCTTTGCAGCTTTTCGATGCCGAAATGGGGGATGCCTTTCTCGTGAAGGGTCCTTTTCAGGTCGTCACGGCGGGGGTTGATGGCGATGCCCCTCTCCGTCACGACACAGTCCACATCCTTTCCGGGGGTCGTGATGGTGCGGACCCTGTCGGCGATGAGGGGGGTCCGCCCCCGGAAAAGCGGTCCCACGATGACGGAGAGCCCGGCGTCCTCGGCGGTGTCGGCATGGCCGCCGCTGCCGCCGATGATCCTTCCATACGAGTCCGTCGTCACGTTCACATTGAAATCGCAATCGATCTGACTCGCCCCGAGGATCACGACATCGAGGTCCTTGATGATGCGTTCGTCATTCAGGGGGTTCGCATAGCGGCTCGCGCTGATGGCGATGTGGTTCTCATTCTTCGCGAGGCTTTCTACCGCCGTATCGTCGAAACACTGCACATCGTAGAGTCTTTCGACGAGCCCCTTCGCCAACGCCTCGACATGATAGCGCGTGATGCCGCCCGAGAAGAAGGAGGCGGTGAGACCCCGTTCTTCGAGGATGCGGTTGCATCCCTCACTGATGGCGAGGCTCACCCCGCCGGCGCCCGTCTGGATGGAGACGCCGTCTCGAAAGACGCCGAGGGCGTCGAGAAGGCGGACGGCGTCGCGGGCGATCCGTTTGCCCACGGGATCCTTCGTCACGGTGAGCGTCCCGCTCATGATGCCTTTCGCATCACCGATGGCGTCGACTATGAGATAGTGGTCGACATCCAGAGCCTTTATCTGCGGCGCGGACAGCGTGCCTTCGAGCACGGTGTCCGTCACGATGACGGTCACGGCCGCGTGGCGGGCGTCTTCGACGGCATAGCCCATGCTGCCGAAGGGGGTCTTGCCGAAACTGCCCGTGGCGTTGCCGTCGCGGTCGATGGCGCTCGCAGCGAGGAAGGCGATGTCGATCGGTCTTTCGCCATGGATGAGGCTGCGGGCCCGGCCACCGTGGGTCTGCATGACGAGTTCACCCGCGAGACGGCCCCGGGGGACGAGAGCCGCCGCCGGGCCGTTCATGTAGTTCGTGGTGACATGCTTGATCCTTCCTTCTTCGATCGCTTCCGCGGCGGCGGTGTGGACGGGAAAGAGAGCCGAGGCGCGGAGATGGATGTCTTTGAGGCCTCTCTTTGCGAAGGCGGCCAACACCATGTTCATGACGGCGTCGCCGTCACGGAGGTGGTGGTGGAAAGAGATCGTCATGCCGTCACGCAGGGGAAGGTGGTCGAGAAGGTCGGAGAGCGAGGTCGCCTTCATCATTCTTCCTCCGTATCCGTCATGCCGTAGAGGCGCGCTTTCTCGAGCAGCCTCTTCGCCCGTTCGATGATGGGACGGTCGACCATCTTGCCGTCGAGGCGGAAACGCATGCTGCCTTCTTCCCGATGGCGTTTGACGATCCGTTTGGCCGCGCGGATCTCCTTCGGCGCGGGCGCGAAGGTGCGATTGATCGTGGCGACCTGGTCGGGGTGGATCGCGCTTTTGGCGTCAAAACCGAGAGAACGCGCTTTAGCGCAGTCTTCTGCGAGCCCCTCTTCCTGCAAGCTTGTGAACGGGGTGTCGATGGCCGTGATGCCTTTCGCTTTCGCGGCGAGGACGACCATGTTCCGCGCGAGGAGGATCTCTTCGGCGCTTTCGGTCTTTTCCGCCCCGATGGCGGTGCGGAAATCCTCGCCGCCGAGGAAGAGGGCCCCGACCCGCTCATGACCGGCGATCCGCTCAAGCTCGAAAAAGGCCGCGGGGGTTTCCACCAGCGCGATGACATCGAAAGGCGTTTCGTCGCCGAAGAGACCGACATAACGATCCAATGTCGCGATGGAGGCCTTGGGGAGGACGATTCCATCGATGTCGGCCCCTCCGAGGGCCGCGATGTCGGCGGCGATGAGGCCTTCTTCACTGTTTATGCGCACATAGACGTGCGTGTTCTCGGGACGGTGGTTCTCGAGATAGGCGGTCGTCAGTTCGCGGGCCTCGTCCTTCTCGTTCGCGGCGATGGCGTCCTCCCAGTCGATGACGAGCGCATCCGCCTCGAACACGTCGGCGTTCGTGAGCATCCTCGGCACATTGCCCGGGATGAAGAGATAGCTCCTAGCCATGGCCTTCCTCCTTGAGTTTCCGCAATGCGACCCGCAATCGGGCCTTGATGGTATAGTCCAAGGCCCCCTGGTCCTTGCAGACGATACGGACCTTGTCGGCCCCATGTGCTTTTGCGGTCTCTTCGAGCAGTCCTTTGATATGCTCGTAGAAACCTTCGCGGACGACGGTCTCGAGTTCGATCTCCAGCTTTTCGGCGGGGGACACCCTTATGAGGCAATCGCTCGATTCCAGACTGCCGGTGATGATCTCTTTCTTCATGATCCACCCTTCCTCCTGCGGCTCTCGATCAAGGCGAGCGTCCGCCGCATATGGTTCTTCACGATCATGATGCCTTCATCCGAGCCCATGCCCGGCTTCGCGAGGCATTGTTTGGCGTTCGTCGCCATGGCGATCGAGGTCGTCACCTCGGCACTGATGTTCGTCTCGTTGCAGGAGCCGCCGCTATAGGCCCCGACCCCCTTTTTCAGACAGTAGCGCAAAGCTTCGATGGAATTGTTCACGCCGCCGAGGTCGGGGGTCTTCACCTGCACCATGTGGGCGGCGGCGTGATCGGCGAAATATTTCACATCCTCCAGGGTGTTGCACCATTCATCGGCGACGATCTCGACATGGCAGTCGTCATCGGCGTCGATCAGTTCCTTCAAGGCTTTCAGCGCGAGCATCGTCTCCTCGCGGTTCCCTTTGTCGATGGGACCCTCGATGCGGAGACTGAAGGGTTCCGCCGTGATGGAGAGTTCCTTCAGATACGCATAGCAGCGCTCGATGTCCTCGTCGAAGATCATGCCGATGGTGCCATAGACGTCCAGATGGAGGATGGGGTGATAATCTTCGCGGAGACGCTTCTGCAAGACGCGGTTGCGGAGCCAGCGGACATACTCCATGAGCAGCTCGCCTTTTTGGCCGAGCTTGTGGCGGACGCTGTTGATGAGGGCGTGGGGGAGGACCTCGACCTCCTTGATGATCATCTTGTCGACGTTCGTGTAGCGGTCGTCGCCGCTTTGGGCGAAAATGGGGATCATGTGGTATTCGTCATCGGCGATCCTATATTCCTTGCGGACGATTTCCGCCATGGTGAGGCCCCTGGCTTTGGCGGCGGCCTCGAGAAGCGCCTGGGTGATACCGTAGCGGAGCGCGGTGTGAATCCGTTCGCCCTCGATGAGGAGCCGGTCGAAATGTTCCGCGTTCTGTCGGAAGTTGTCCACATCGAGGCCCTTGAGGCGTTCCTGCAAGTGTTCGGCGAAATAGGCCTCCTGGTCGTGGGCGTCGAACAGCCGGTCGCGCCCCGCCGCACCGGAGTATTGCACGGCGCAGGCGTCTCCGTAGGCGATCATGCCGTTTTCGAGTTCGAGCATGATCGAGAGCGCCTCCCCCGCTTGCCGGACGGCCTTGAAATGGGGGGTGACAGGCTCCCCCTCATAAGTGAAATGGTCTTGTTCGGCCCCGGCCTTGATCGCGGCCTGGTCGTCGAAATAGAAGCCAGTGAGTCCCGGGGCGGTGATCACGTCGACAATCTTCATGGGGTATCGAATCCTTTCGGCAATTCTTGGCCGCCGACCAGTCTGCCTTTGCCGACGGCATAGATGTCATCGATGGTCATCTGGAAGGAGACTTCGCGCTTCTCCTTTTTCGCCCGCCGTTCGAGGCAGTCACGGTGATAGGTCTTGATGTCGTCACCGAAAGGGAGGTTGCCGAACTCATGGAGGCGGATGTTGCCTAGATCGTCCCGGGCGGGCAGGACCAAGCCCTTGTTCATCTCGCTCGGAGCGAAGGGCACATCGAGGATGCCGGCCTCGAAGGCGCGCACCGCGCCTTCGGCGAAATCGCCCTTGCCGATGTTCAGGGTCGCATAGAGGAGCGAATGGACCTCTTTCTTGATGAGATCCTCTTCGGCCGTCAACGTCTTCGCATCGGGGAAACTCTGCTCCTTCAAAAGGCGGGTGACGATCTTGGAGGCGCGCAGCCCTTCGGCGTTCGCTTCTTTCGTGGGAATGCCCTGCGACTCGTGCGGACTCTTCGTGATCATCTTCGTCGCTTTTCCCAAAGCGGCGACCGCCGAAGCCAAAGAGATGATGCCCATCGCTTTCGCTTCGTCGGCGGGGAAGCCGCCCATCCATTGGTGGAAGACGGTCGTCACGAAGACATCTTCGTAACCGAAGAGCTTGAGGTAGTAGTTCGTCAAAGAATCCAGGGTCCTAAGCGCCGCCACGTCCTGTACGACATTGCCGCATTGTCCATAGCCCACCGTGATGTTCTTCACACCCTGTTCGGCGGCGAGGATGGCCTCGATGATGGCCACGGTGTGGGTGATGGAGGGGGGCACGAGCGTGCCCGTCAAGGGGCCGAAGGGCTCGCGATTGATCTCGATGCCGTTTTCGGCATAGATGCCCACCAGACGGTCCACATACTGCCAATAGCGGATGCTGTCCTCGAGGCTGATGTTCTTGGCGTAGGGGATGTTGTAGGAGATGCCGCCGCCTTCGTTCGAGGTCCAGCCGGCCGCATGGATGATTTCGGAGAGGAGCCTCGCATCGGGCGTGCCGTGACGGGCCTGCACGGGAACGGGCACTTCGTCCTGCACGCGTTTGCAGGCTTCCACTCCGTGGTTCACGGCGGGGAAACCGTTCAAGAGCGAGCGCTTCTGCTTCTCGGACTGTTTGATGGCGTCCTCGGCGCTGCTGTGACGGTTCTGGCGGGTATAGGAGTCGATCGTCGTGGGCAAGAGGTCCGCCTCCCCCTCCTTGGCGAGGAAGTTCAAGAGTTCGATGTGGTCGTCCACGAGCGCGACCCCGGCCCGGGGCTGAGTCAGTGTGAGGCCCTCCTCCTTCGCAGTGCGGAGCTTCAAGGAAAAAGCCTTCTCCTCCGGGATGGAGCGCAAACGTTCGAAAGACCGCTCGAACTCGAGTTCCTCGACGAGTCCCGTCGGCCATTGTTCGCGGACGTCACGGCGTATGCGTTCGAATTCTTCAAGGGGTATCTTCTTGTTCTTGACCATATCCGTCTCCCTGCTCCAGTCTAGGTCAGATGGCGTTTCAAAAGTTTCAAAGCGAGCTTGGGATGTTTTTGTCCCAAGAGACCCATGGCGGCCATGATGTATTTCTCGTCGATGCGGAATTCCGAGTCCGTGGGCCGGAGTTCGAGCTTCTTGTCGCTTTTGTGCTGGACCTCGCGGAGGATGGCTTTCGGATCCTCGTTGAAGATGAGGACGCCGCCCGTGCCGATGACATATTTCATGCCCGTGAGGTCCTTCCCCGTCTGGTAGTACATGTTGCCCAGGGGGGTGTGGACGACTTCGACGGAGCCGACGTGCCGGCTCATGGAATAATCGGTGCAGATGCGTGCGAGGGCGCGGTCGAAGGCCTTCTCCTCGTCGCTCTCGGGAAGGTAGTCGATTTGCTCCTGGCGTTTCTTGACACCGTTTTCGAAGAAATCGTCGTCGAGACTGTCTTCTTCCGCCGCATCGGGTTCCCGGTAGTATTTCCGGAAACCGAAGGGGCTGACGATGGAAAGGAGGGCGTTGGCACTGTGGCGCACACCGAGATCCCCTTCGACGGTGCGTTTGGCGAAGGGCTCCTGCAATCCTTTCAGGATGACCTCGGTCCGTTTGGGCAGCCCCCGCCCGATGGTGTGCACGTCGGTCGTGGCGCCGCCGATGTCGATGACCATGAGTTCGCCGAGACCTTCCTCGTCCTCATGACCCTTGGCGAGGAGTTCCGCGGCCTGCAGCACCGCCTCCGGGGTGGGCATGATGATCTCGCCGGTCTTCTCTTCGGCCTTCTTGATGCCCTTGCCTTCGATGATCTTCGTGATGAAGATCTTGCGGATGACCTCTTTGGCCGATTCCACTTGCAACTGCCGCAGTTTCGGCATCACGTTGTCGACGATGTAGTACTCCGTGTCCGCGGCGGCGAAGATCTCGTCGATCTCGTCTTCGGCGTCCTTGTTGCCGGCGACGATGATGGGGACATCGAGCTTCGCCTCGGCGAGCTTTTTGGCGTTGTGGATGATGCATTCCTTGTTGCCGCCGTCCGTGCCCCCGGCCAAGAGGATGATATCGATGTTCGCCTGCTGGAGTTCTTTGATCTCCTTTTTCGAGAGGTGATGCGAATACACATGGTTCACCAGCGCGCCCGCCCCGAGGCAGGCCCGTTTCGCCGCCTCGGCGGTGAGTTCCTCGACAAGGCCGATGGCGGCCATCTTGAGTCCGCCGGCGGCGCTCGAACAAGCGGATATGGCGGTGATTTCCCCCATGTCGGGGGTCGCTTTCTCGAGTTTTTCCAGCGCCAGGTTGAAGCCCTCGAGCACATCCGTCTTGACGGTCGTCATCGAGCGGGAGGTCCCGACGATCTCCTCTTTCTCGAGGTCGACGGCGACGAGCTTGGTGTAGGTGGAGCCGAAATCGACAAGCAGATGGACGCTCATGGGCTGCCGAGATCCTCCTTGAGCTCTTCGACAGCTTCTTCGATATCCGCCCCCGGCGGATACACCCTATCGAAGCCCATCTTCTTGAAGCGCGCCTCTACCTCCTTGAAGTCCTGTTTGCCGACGACGATGTTGCCGCCGACATAGAGTTTCACATGGCCGAGTCCGGCCTCCACGCAATTCTCTTTCATATATTTGCAGTCCATCTCCCCGTGGCCATAGAGCGAACTGACAAGAATGGCTTTGGCGTCGGTCTCGATCGCGGCGTTGATGAAATCCTCCTGTGAACTCAACACCCCGATGTTGACGACGTTGAAGCCGTGTTTTTTGAGCACATGTTCAATGATTTTGTTCCCGACAGCATGTACGTCGGCACCGATGACACCAATCACTACTGTATGCACACTAACCATCCTTCCGGCGAGACTCCGAACACAATAAAAAGGATAAATTCATGATGGAATCCATCCCTGGTTTCACGGTCGGTAAAAGACGTTCAACACGGCAACAAAGCCGTCTGACGCAATTGGCCGATGTAGATGAACGGTCCTGGAGTCCTTCGTTTTCATCGCTGGAACCCTCGATTTCACCGTTGTTTTGTAAACGCTTTCCACATTTTCATTATACGCTGATTTGCGTGAAAATCAATACGTGAAGCGGATAAATTTCAATTTTTTCCACCTTCTGAAAAGAAAAAAAGAGTGTCGCCACGGCGACACTCTCAACCGAAGTATTCCTTTTCTTCGAAGCCCATTCGTCTGGCGAAGAGACGCATGGGGAACATCATGATGAACCGGTTGTAATAGAGCACTTTGGAGTTGTATTTGAGGCGGAGGTTCTGCAGTTCCTCGAATCTCTCCTTCAAATCGGCGTGATGCTTGATGTTCTCTTCGTCGAGGCTGACATAGAGAGTCTGCAGCGCCTTGAACAAGGCCTGGCGTTCTTCGAGGCCCAAGGTCTTCTTCTCGGCGGCGCCGTCTTCGGTGAACTCTTTCATGATCCCGAGGTCTTCAAAGATGTCGAAAGTCTCGGCATGGTGGGCGAACGACCGCGCGGTGTCGAAGAGCTTCCTGTGGAAAGCGACCTCGTGGCGGCTCACTTCCTGCCAGAGCTTGAACATCCGGTTCCGGCGGTTGATGATCACGAAAACGACAATCCCTGCGAGGACGAGGATGATGATGATGTCGGAAAGATACGGCAGCATGTTCCCTCCCCCTTCAGGCGAGTTTCTGCTGGAAGCGCTGGTAGTAGTTCTCGAACTCGCCGCTGTATTTCATGAAGCGGTCGAGGATGTAGGGCTCGAAATATTCCTTGAACTCCATCTCCAAAAGTTCGAGGACGCGTTTGTGGTTGAGCGCGGTCTTGTAGTTCCGCGGTTGGCGAAGGACCTCGTAGAGTTCCGCGAGCAGGATGATCTGCCCCTCCTGGGTGCGCTGGATCCGTTTCATGCGCTCGATGAAGGATTTGTCCGCCGTCTTCTCGAAGTGGGCGCGGACGATGTCCTCGCTCTTTTGTTTGAGTTGCAGGCGCTTGATGATGACACTGCCGAGGATCGTCTTGTCGCGGATGACCTGGTAGTCCTTCTCGTCGAGGACTTCTTTGTTCTCGTATTCGATGATGGAAAGGTCCTTCAGCCGGTCGATATGGATTTTCGAGTATTCGTAGATCTCCGTGCATACGCTCGGAGAGAGGCCGAGCACGTTGCCGAGGCGGCTCGCGATCTCGGCGATCCGTTTCGCCGCGTGGCGGTCGGCTTCCTCGGTGTTCACGTTGAAGACGCTGATGACATCGAAGACGTCGCCGACGACGGCTTTGAAGTCGCTTTCCATGTCGCGGCGCTTCAAAAGCTCCTCTTTGCGCTTGTTGTTCATCATCTCGCCGATGGCGACCGACGAATAGAGGGCGATGTAGAAAGTGATGAGCACCAGGGTGCGGAGCACGATGTCGATGGAGACATACCTGTTTGTGACGATGAGATAGTCCCAGAGCTCCTGGATGGAACCGGCATGTTCATACAGCGGATACATGATCGTCACATGGATGATCGTCATGAACACGATCACCCACTTGAAAAGCACCCGGAGCAAGGTCGCGTCCTGATAGAGGGCGACGACGACGAGGGCGAAATAGATGAGGACGTATCCCGCCTGGGTGATGGAGAAGACCTCCATCTCCCCGCCTTCGCCCACGCCCACCCGGAGCTTGATATAGACACCGAAGGAGGCGAGGATGATGTAGACGGAAGCGATATACATCGCCATCCGTTGTTTGAGGAGGGTGCGCGGGCGTTCGCGGATGATCCGTTTCAAAGAGGTGTTGATCGCGAACATGAGGATACCGAAACCGAAGATGACGATGTAGTTCGGGTCCTCGGTGCCGATGAGGACGAAGATCAAGAACACGACGTTCGTCACGATGAGGATGTTCTTGATGATGCGGTTCCTTCTGTAGAGGACGCTCTTCTCGTCGAGGATGTCCACCCCGGCCTCGAGATGGAACTTCTCGGTCAGTTTCCGGACGATGAGCTTGTAGATGATGCGCATCCGTTGCCGGATTTTGGAGGGTTTCTTGGTGGATTTCCCGGGTTCTTTCTTCTTCGAATAACTCTTGATGCGCTCCACGGCATTCTTAAAGAACATGGCGACCCTGTCCAGCCGGGTCGTTCTTGCCGGGTCTTCGCCCTGCTGGATGTTCTCCACGTATTCCTTCAGTTCATCGGGATCCTTGTCATCCGCCTTCTTGAAAAAATCTTCGAGGTCCTTCTCATGTTTCGGCATACGATCACATCCAGCCGGATTCTCAAATGTCGAAGTCGAGCTTTATCTCTTTGTAACGGGGGTCTTTTTGCGCTTCGTTCTCGTTGAAGATCTGGGCTACGCGGGTGCTCGCGGCGGCGGCGATGGCGCCGACGACGTCGTCGAGGAAGGTGTGGCAGACCTCGTCGTCCTCTTTGCCGACCTTGTTGAGTCTGCCGACGATGGCGGGCTTGTTGACGTCGATGTCGCCGAAGTTGGTTTTGCCGATGGTGCCATAGATGCCGGCGAGTTCCAGACCGAAGAGCTCGTCGATGCCGAAGAGTCCGAGGTCGTCGTTCAGGATGGTCCTGAGCGGCTCCCTGATTCTGCCCTCCTCGGTCAAGCGGTCGATTTCGGCGCCGAGTTGGAGGATGTGGAAGGTGTCGCGCAAGGAGAGGATCTTCTCCACGGAATCCATGCAATCCTGCCGGCTCACCTCGTCGGTCCATTTGGATTGCTGGGCGTGGGCCACTTCGGCGATTTCTTCGACGCTGATGCCGCGTTCTTCGAGTGTCTCGACATTCATCCTGAGCATCTCCGAACGGCTGAAAAGGGCACGGGGTTTCATAGCGTTTCCTCCCAATAGAGAATGTGTTCCTTCGTTTCCTTTCTCCCCATTATAGCATTTTTTCTAGGCAAAGGGAAACCATCAATCATTGTCGGAGGGCTTTTCTCCGCCGAGAACGAGGCCCTCTTCGAAAAGTTTCCGTCCCGCGCCCCGCAAGAAGGGGGCGATATCCATGGGGCGCTTGCCGGCAAGCTGCACGTGGCGCAGGGAAAGGGCGCCTTCACCGCAGGCCACGACAACCTCGCTTTCACTGTGGGTGACGACCGTCCCCGGGGTGGCGACGGCCTCTCCGACACAGTCGGCGGCGAGCACCTTCAGCATCCGCCCCCGGACGAAGGTGCGCAAACCGGGAGCGGGGGCGAAAGCCCGGATCTTTCTTTCCAGCTTCTCCGCCGGCAGGGAGAAGTCGATCCGCTCTTCACCGCGTGTCAGTCTCTTCGCCCAGGTGGCGGCGCTTTCGTCCTGTTCGCGGGGTTCGAGGCCGGCTTTCGCGATTTTTCCCATCGTCTCGACGAGGAAGTCCGGGCCTTCGTCCATGAGCTTGGCCGTGAGACTCCCTCTGGTCTCGGATGCGGCGATGGGGACCTCTCTTTGGGTGAACACGGGTCCGGCGTCCATCTTGTCGACCATCCGCATGACCGATAGTCCCGTCATTCCGTGTCCCTTTTCGATGGCGCGCGTGATGGGGGCCGCCCCGCGAAGAGCGGGAAGGAGACTCGCATGGACGTTCAGGCTCTCTTTTTCCGGAGCGTCCAAGAGGATGGGCGGCACCTTCTTCCCATAGGCCACGGTGACGAGGAAATCGAACCGCTCGGAACAAATCTCCGCGGCGATGTCGCGCGGGTCCTCCGGGCAGGAGGTCGCAATGCCCAAGTCGCGGGACCGCTCGGCGACGGGGCAGGGCATCATCAACTTGCCCCGCCCGCGGGGGCGGTCGGGGGCGGTGACGACACGTATCACTTCATGATCCTCGACGAGCTTTTCCAGGAAGGGTACGGCGAAAGCACTCGTACCCATGAACACGATACGCATGGCGTGTGCCTCCTTCAGAAGCTTCTCGGGTAGTGGTCCAAAGACATCTCGACGCCTTGTCGGGCGAAATCGTCGGCAAGCCCAGAAAGGGCTTGGAGACAATCGGACTCGAAATGGTGGCGCAAAAGGAGCTGGTAGCGCTTCTTGCCGCCCACGAAGGCGAGCGGGGGCCGGGAGGGGCCGAGTACCTCGGCGGATGTCTCCGCTCGCAAGTGTTTGATGGCGCGAAGCGCCGCCCGATAGGCCTCACGGTCGTCACCGTGGGTGAGGACGAGTTGGGAAAGGTGTACGAACGGGGGCACTCTGACCTTCTGGCGATAATGGATCTCCCGCTCGTAGAACTGTGCATAGTCCCCCTGCTCGACGAAAGCGAGGACGGGATGGTCGAGAGAATAGGCC
This sequence comes from Mollicutes bacterium, assembly GCA_003551455.1. The sequence continues at coordinate 13,420 of PUMR01000018.1, forward strand.
TGGATGACGACTTCCCCCCGCGTCCGCCGCCGGCCGCTCCGGCCGGCGATCTGGCTCAAGAGATAGAAGGTCTCGCTCTCGGCATAGAAGTCCGGCACAAAAAGGCCGAGGTCGGCCGAGAGCACCCCGACGAGGGTGACCCGGTCGAAGTCGAGGCCTTTGGCGATCATCTGCGTGCCGACGAGGATGTCCCCTTCGGTCTCGAAAGTGTGGAGGATGCGTTCATGGGCGTCCTTGCGCCTCGTGGTGTCTTTGTCCATGCGGATGGTGCAGGCCGCGGGGAAGGCCGCCGCGACCAACTCTTCGGCCTTTTCGGTGCCGAGGCCCATGAAACGGATGTGACGGCTCCGACAAGCGGGGCATCGTTCGGGAGCCGGGGTCTTCTTTTCGCAATGATGACAGACGAGGGTGTTATCCCGCTTGTGGTAGGTCATGCTGATGTGGCAGTTCTCACAACGGACGACATGACCGCAACTCCGGCAGAGCACGAACCGGGCGTGACCGCGCCGGTTGATGAGAAGCAGGGCCTGCTCGTTCGCTTCCAGACGCTTCTTTATGGCGTCGGTGAGCGTTTGGGAAAAGATCGAGGTGTTGCCCTTGCGGAACTCGGCTTTCATGTCGACGAGGGTGATGTCCGGAGGGTTCCCGCCCAGAGGGCGCTCTTGCAGGTCGAGTCTTTTTGCCGTCCCCGTCGTTGTGCGATGATATGTCTCCACCGAAGGGGTGGCGCTCCCGAGAACGAGGGGCGCGCCATGTTCCTTCGCGCGCATTCTCGCCACCTCGCGGGCGTCATAGGGGGGGTTCTCCGTCTGGATGTAGGAATCGCTCTGCTCCTCGTCGACGACGATGAGTCCGATATCTTGCAAAGGAGCGAAGATGGCGCTCCTCGCCCCGACGACGATTCGCGCTTCGCCGCGTTTCATGCGCCGCCATTCGTCGTAGGCCTCACCGACTGAAAGGCCGCTGTGATAGATGGCGACCGTCTCGCCGAGGCGGGCCTTGAAGCGGGCGGTGATCTTGGGCGTGAGACTGATCTCGGGCAAGAGCACGATGGCCGCTTCGCCGCGGGCGAGCACCGCTTCGACCAGAGCGAGATAGATTTCCGTCTTCCCGCTGGCGATGACGCCGTGGAGGAGGAACTCTTCGTTCTTGCCGAAAGCGCTCGACACTCGGTCGCACACCGCTTGCTGGGCGGTGGTGAGGACGACGTCCTTGTCGGCGAGGTCATAGATGTGGGCGATCTCGCGATAGCGCTCGCGGGAGATGACGCGGACGATCCCCTTTTCAAGGAGACTCCGCAAGGGCCCCGGAGAAGACGTGGCCTCTTCGAGGAGCCGTTTTTTCGCCACGGGTTCTCCGTGACGCTTCAACACCTCGACGAGGGCTTTTTGTTTTTCGCCCCGGGGTGTGTCTTCTTCCACGAGTTCGATATAGTCGGTCGTTTGCGGCTTTTCGGCTTGGCGCAGCTCGAAGCGGTCCTCGAGAAGGCCTTCTTCAAGAGCGCGAGCGACGAGAGCTTCCTCTTTGCGGACGGCGCCCGCGAAAGCGATCTCTTCTCCCTTTTCGAAGAAGGGGGCGAGCCCATCGGGGAGCGAAGCGCCCGCTCTCTTCCGCAGATAGCGTTTGCGACGCATGGAGAGCGCCCCCGGCAACATCGCCCGGAAATAGGCCGCGCGGGGGTAGAGATGGGTCTTGGCCAGGGTTTCAGCCAGCCGGATCTGCTCGGCGGTGAGGGAAGGGACCGCGTCCAGCACGGAGATGAGCGCCTTCACGTCCGCCACATCGGTATCCTCCTTCACGGCATGGACATAGCCCATGACGCGGCGGGGGCCGAAGGGGACTTCGACGCGCTTCCCGACCATGACACGGTGTTCATCGTCTTTGGGTATCTCGTAGTCGAACGCCTTGTCCAGGGCGCGATGGGGGATGTCGACGAGCACTTCGGCGATCATGGTTTCACCTCAATCGAGGAATCCGTGCTTGTGGAGGGCTTTCGCGATGCCGTCATCGCTGAGCGGCGCCGTGATGTGGCGGGCGTGGCGTTTGACGGTGTCGCTCGCGTTCCCCATGGCGATGGAGTTGGGGATGCCGGCCAACATGCCGATGTCGTTGCCGGCGTCGCCGAAACAATAGGCCCTCTCTTTGGGGATGTCGAGTAGCTCCAGGGCTTTCTCGACCCCGCTTCCTTTGTCTTTTTCGGGATGGATGACATCGAAGCCGTCTTCGAGCCAGGCCACGAGGTCGTGGCGGGGGAGAAGGGCGGCCAGACGGGCATGTTCTTCTTTCGGGGCGATGGCCCACATCTGATAGACGTCGTTGTGCCGGTCGAAATCCTTGTCGGTGATGGGGAGGGGCAGACGCTGTCTCTCGAAACGCTCGAGGATGCTTGCGTCCGCATGGCTCACAGCATGGGTGTGCTTGCCGATGAACCCGTGACACAGCCCTTCACGAGAAAAGAGGGCCTTGATCCGGGCCACCTCTTCTTGCGGGAACGGGTCGTCGTGGACGATTTCGCCCCGGTGGAGGATGATCCTCCCGTTGATGGTCACGAAAACCGCGAAGAGGTCCGCGACCTCGTCGATGACAGAAAGCATGTGATAGGCCCTTCCCGTGGCGACGGCGAGAATCGTGTCGCCTTTTTCGTGCACCTTCCGCAGCGCTTCAAGGGCGGAAGGCGGAATCCGGTCGTAGAAAGGGTCGTAGAGAGTGTGGTCGATGTCGAAGAATATGATTCGTCGTTCGCTCAAAGCAATCACCTTCAGACAAAATTATACCACAAATCCTTTGGTTTCTCGCGCAAAATGGGGTATAATGGTGTGAAAACGAAACCGTCACCGCCCCTTTTCTAGGAGGATTCACAATGACGAACCACACGCTGAAAAAACACGAAGTCGGTGTTTTTGCCCTGGGCGGCCTCGGCGAAGTCGGAAAGAACATGTATGTGATCGAATACGCTGACGAGATCATCATCATCGACGCCGGGGTCATGTTCCCGGA
>PUMR01000081.1 GCA_003551455.1 Mollicutes bacterium
GCTCGTCCCCCGGGTGCAGACCGTCTTGGAAGACGAAGAGGCCGCCCGCCACATCGCAGGCATCGGCATCCACTGGTATGTCTCGGAAGCGTTCGAGAACCTTTCGGAAGTCCACGAGCTCTTCCCCGACAAACCGATCCTCTTCACCGAGGGGTGCATCGAAGGCGGTCCGCGGCCCGAGAGTTTCGCGACCGGCGAACACTACGCAAGGAACATGATTGGCGACTTCTCCAACCATTGCACCGCCTATATCGATTGGAACCTGGCCCTGGACGAAAAGGGTGGCCCGAACCATGTCGGCAACTACTGCGACGCCCTCATCATCTGTGACACCGAAAAGGGAGAGGTCCATTACAACAGTTCCTATTACGCCATGAAACACTTCGCCTCTCATATCGAAGAGGGAGCCCGAAGGATCAAGACGGAAGCGTCGAAGAAGACATTCGGCCATGTCGCCTTCGCGAATCCCGATGGCTCGATCGTCGTCATCATGCAGAACGAGAGCGAACAAGACCAGACCATAGAGATCCGGGTCGGTTCCGTTACGGATGCCATCCGTCTCGACAAAAGAAGCATCGCCACTTTGGTCTATTGAGGTGACAGCATGAAAACACACCATTTCGACAAGAAGGTCTTCGTGGTCGAAGACTACAACCGCCAGAAACCCTTCGCCAGCTTCTTGCCCGGTGTGGCCGGCAAGAAGGGCATACCGCTCTGGTGCTTTTATGTCAACCGCGCCCAGGGTGTGAGCGGCTTCGGCCTCAAGGACAAGAGCGCCCCCATCATGGCCTTCACTCCCGCCAACAAGGCCTATGAGACCGTTGCCACGACCGGTTTCCGGACCTTCTTCATCGTGGACGGACATTTCTACGAGCCTTTCCGCGTCGACAGTCCCCACAAACACCGGATGCGCATCGAGAAGACATCCTTCTCCATAGAAGAGACAAACGAGAAACGCGGACTGAAAACCACCGTGAAGTATTTCGGCCTCCCCTCCATGCCCTTGGCGGGCCTCGTCCGCAAGGTGACCATCGAGAACATCGCCAACAGGGAAAAAGACATCGAAATCCTCGACGGGATCGCTGAAATCCTCCCCGCCGGCGTCCACAACGCGGCTTTCAAGAGTACATCGAACCTCCTGCAGAGTTGGATGGATGTCAATCATCTCGACAAGGACATCGCCTTCTTCAAACTCCGGGCGACCACCAACGACACGAGCGAAGTCAAGGACGTCGTCGAAGGCAACTTCTATTTCGGCGCTGTCGACGGAAAAAGGATTAGACCCCTGGTCGATGCGAACGTCATCTTCGGGGCGAACACCGCCAAGACCAAGCCGGCCGCCTTCATCGAGAAGGGGTTCGCCGCCACTGTCGAGAGTGAGCAGGCTTGCGCCAACAAGGTCCCTTGCGCCTTCTTGCCCTTGAAAGAGAAGCTCGGTCCGGGTGAGAAGGTCGTGCTTCACGCCGTGAGCGGTCATGCGAAATCCTTCCGCCTTTTGGAACCCCATCTCGCCACGCTTACCGCCACCGACAGGCTGAAAGAGAAAGAAATCGAAGCGAAAGACGTCGTCGAGGGCCTTCTCGCCGATGTGGCCACAGAAACCGCCCATCCCACTTTCGACGAATACATCAAACAATGCTATCTGGACAATTTCCTCCGGGGCGGCTACCCCGAAAAAATCGGCGACAAGACGTTCCATCTCTTCAGCCGCCGCCATGGGGACCTCGAGCGGGACTACAACTTCTTCCATCTCGCTCCCGAATACTATTCCCACGGTTCGGGCAATTTCCGGGACGTCTGCCAGAACCGCCGTCTCGACACGTTCATCCATGAAGATGTCGAACGTTTCAACATCCGCTATTTCGCGAGCCTCATCCAACTGGACGGCTACAATCCCCTCGTCATCGACAACACGACTTATGTCATCGAGGATGAAAAGATTCGTGAAGAACTCGTCCGCCGCCATTTCCAAGGCGACAAGGGCATCAAGGAATTGCTCAAGGGGCCCTTCACCCCCGGAAAAATCGTCCACTTCGTCGAAAACGAGAACGTCCCCGTGACGACAGACGAAGAGGACTATCTCGACGACATCATGACGCACGCCACGACGCATGTCGCCGCGGCCTTCGGCGAGGGCTACTGGATAGACCATTTCACCTACATCATGGATCTTGTCGAGAATTTCGCCGCCATCTATCCCGACCGGATGTCCGAGCTGCTCTTCGAGGACAAGACCCTCACCTTCTTCGAATCGCCCGTGAGCGTGAAGAAGCAGGAGGAAAAGACCGTCCGGGACGCCCGCGGCGACATCCGCCAATACAAAAGCCTCTTGCATCCCGACCGCGAGAAGGTCGAGAAACTCGGACTGAATCCGCAAGGGACCAACTGGGCGAAAATCGGTGACGAGACCTACCGGACGAACCTGTTCACGAAACTCTTCATCCTCGTCTTGAACAAACACGCCCAGCTCGACTGGGCGGGTTACGGCCTGGAGATGGAAGCCGAGAAACCGGGCTGGAACGACGCCATGAACGGGGTCCCGGGACTGTTCGGCTCGGGGGTCGGCGAGACGGTGGAACTCTTGCGCATCGTCCGTTTCCTCCTCGAGCAACGTCGGGAAGGATTCATGGACCTTCCCCAAGAGGTCGCCACCTTCTTCGGACATCTGCAAAAGGAAGCCGGTCACAGCGACCGGGTCGAAGCGCGCGAAACCTATCGCGACGCGATCAGGTTCGGCCTGGGGGGCAAGAAGAAGACCTTCCCGCTTACGAGCCTCTTCGACTACCTCGAGACTCTCAAACAAGACATCGAACAATCCCTCGAGACCCTCTATGAAGAATACGACGGTATCATCCCGACGTTCTTCACCTACCGAGTGACCGACCACACACCCGCCTCTGAGACCGGTGAACCGTCTCTTGTGAAACCGACCTCCTTCGAGAAACGCGCGCTCCCGCCCTTCCTCGAAGCGCCGGCGCGGTTGTTGAAGGCGGGGTTCTCCGATGAGACACTCCGAAAGATGCACGAAAAGATTCTCGCCTCCGACATCTATGACGAAGAACTCGACATGTTCAAGACGAGCGCCTGCCTGGATGGCGAAAGCCACGAGATCGGTCGTATCCGGGCCTTCACCAAGGGATGGCTCGAAAGGGAGAGCAACTTTCTCCACATGACCTACAAGTATCTGCTCGGGCTCTTGCACGCCGGTCTCCATGAAGAATTCTTCGCCATGATGAAAAAGAATCTCGTCTGTTTCATGGACCCGGCCGTATACGGCCGGAGCACACTCGAGAATTCCAGTTTTCTCGCCACCGCCAACAACCCCGACAAGAGGACGCACGGACGGGGCTTCTTCGCCCGCCTCTCGGGCTCCACCATCGAGGCGTTGAACATGTGGACCATGATGATGGCCGGCAAAAAGCCTTTCCGGATCGAGGACGGCGAACTCGTCCTCCGGTTCACGCCCGTTCTTGATGAATCCTTCTTCAAGACGGATGGAACCGCGAGTTTCACTTTCCGCAAGAAGACCACGGTCACCTACGTCAACCCTTCCCGCAAGAACACCTATGGCGAAGGAAGAATCGAACGGCTCGTCCTCGAAAGACAAGGCGAGACCATAACCCGTCAAGGCGATGCCGTCCGCGGTCGCTTGGCGGAAGAAGTGCGAAACGGGTCATTCAAAAGTATCACTGCATATATAAAATAAAAAAAGGAGGAACTTTGCATGAAAAGATTCATCTTGATGCTTCTGGCATTGATGCTGGTCGTCACCATCGCCGCCTGCCAGAGAGAAGACACGACACCTCCCGTCATCGAAGGTGTGGAGGATGTCACGATCTATCTCAACGAAGAATTCGACCCCATGGAAGGCGTCACCGCCCATGACGACGTCGACGGCGATCTGACCGACCAGATCGAGGTCAGCGGCGGCCCCGTCGACACTTCCGAGACCGGTCAATACTATCTCATCTACCGGGTCGAGGACAGTGCCGGCAACAAAGCCGAGGAATCCCGTTATGTCACCGTCGAGGTCGACCCCGACGCGATCGGCGACGAAATGGTCCCGAACGGAGATTTCTCGATGGGCATGAGCTTCTGGAATGTCACACAAGGGCTTGAAGGCGGAACCGGCAACTTCAGTGTCGTCGACGGCGAACTCGTCGCCGAAATCACGGCTGTCGGCCCGAACTTCCCCGACCACATGTGGGAGCCCCGATTGGAGAACGTCGGCATCACCTTCGAAGAGGGCCAGGCCTATGAGATCACTTTCGACGCCCGCGCCGAAGCGCCCCGCTCCATCCATGTCCAGGTCGGTGAACTGCTCGATTCTCATCCTTGGTTCTTGGACTTCAAACCCGCGCAAGAAGACATCGTGGACCTCTCGACCGAGATGGAAACCTACACCGTCCAGTTCATCATGGCCGAAGAGACGAACGAGAACGGTGCGATGTTGTTTGAGTTCGGACGAGTCGAAGGCGGCGTGGGTACGGACAACCTGCTCACGACTGTCTATCTCGACAACGTGGCCATCGAAGAGATCGATGAAATCGACCCCATACCTCCGCTGATTGAAGGCGCCGATGATGTCACCATCCTAGTCGGCACCGAGTTCGATCCTATGGACGGCGTCACCGCCATGGATGCGATTGACGGCGATCTGACCGACGACATCGAAGTCGAAGGCGAAGTGAACACCGAGGAAGAAGGAGTCTACGAACTCACCTACAAAGTCACCAACGAAGCGGGCATAGAGACGACCGTCGTTCGCCAAGTGACTGTCGCCGAAATCGACATGGCTCCCTATCCGGCCGACCACGGCTGGCGCATCTTCTACAACGATTGGGAAGGCACCGAAGCCAGAGCCGAAGTCGTCGGTGGCGAATATGTCTTCACCATCACCCAATTCGCCTCCATGGATGAAAACTGGAAGCTGCAAGTGATCCAGGACGCCTATGCGCTCGGTACCGGCGAAGACAATGAAGGCTCCATGGAGCTTGAAGAAGGCGAGACCTACCGCGTGACCTTCGACGCCAGAGCCAGTGTCGCGGGCGACATCACCCTCGCCATCGGGCATTCCGTGGGCGAATGGACTCCCTACTTCATGGAAGATATCAGCATCACCACCGATATGGACACCTACACCGTCGAATTCACCTTGGACGATGACGACATCGACTACAGCGTACCCGCCCAGTTCAAGTTCGAGATGGGCTTGCTCTTCGAAGGGGAAAACACACCCCAAGAATTCGTGCTCGACAACGTCATGATCGAAAAAGAGGTCGACGACGACGAGTACGTCGATGCGGAACTCATTGTCAACGGCAACTTCAAAGCGGAAGTCGAATATCCCGATTACGGTTGGCGCATCTTCTTCAACGACTGGGAAGGCACCGCAGCCTATGCCGAGGTCGTCGACGGCGAATACGTCTTCAACATCGAAAACATCGCCGCCATGGATGCGAACTGGAAGTTGCAAGTGATCCAGGACGCCTATGCGCTCAGCACCGGAGAAGACAACGTGGGGTCGATGGAGCTTGAAGCGGGTGAGACCTATCGCGTGACCTTCGACGCCAGAGCCAGTGTCGCGGGCGACATCACCCTCGCCATCGGCCACGACGTGGGAGGATGGACGCCCTACATCATGGAAGATGTCACCATCGACACGGACATGGATACCTACACGGTCGAATTCACCTTGGACGATGACGACATCGACTACAGCGTACCCGCCCAGTTCAAATTCGAGATGGGACTGCTCTTCGAAGGTGAAGAAGCTCCGCAATATTTCGTCCTCGACAACGTCATGATCGAAAAAGAGGTCGATGACGACGAGTACGTCGATGCGGGCCTGATCGTCAACGGAACATTCGAAGGCTTCAAACCGGACCTCTATTATGGTTGGCGCACTTTCTTGAACGACTGGGAAGGCACCGCAGGCTATGCCGAGGTCGTTGAAGGCGAATACGTCCTCAATCTGGAAAACATCGCCGCCATGGATGCAAGCTGGAAGATCCAAGTGATCCAGGACGCCTATGCATTGAGCACGGGCGAAGACAATGAAGGCTCGATACAGTTCCATGAAGGTGAGACCTACCGCGTGACCTTCGACGCCAGAGCCAGCGTGGCCGGCGACATCACCCTCGCCATCGGCCACGACGTGGGAGGATGGACGCCCTACATCATGGAAGATGTCACCATCGACACGGACATGGACACCTACACGGTCGAATTCACCCTGGACGATGACGACATCGACTACAGCGTGCCCGCCCAGTTCAAATTCGAGATGGGTCTGCTTTTCGCGGGTGAAGACGCTCCGCAACATTTCGTTCTCGACAATGTCATGATCGAGATCGAGGTGGACGGCGAGTTCCACAACGCCAGACTGCTTGTCAACGGTGATTTCGCCATCGAGGAAGAATAACACAGCTCCACCATAAGCACACGAAAGACATCATCGGGAACGGGGAGGGGATCCTCCCCCCTCCCCCCCTCTTCACTCCGCCCTGAAACGGAAAAGACCATGGAGGCACGAACGCGACACAGATTTTGCAAAATACGGAAACACGCTTGCTTTCCCGACGAAAATGTGCGATGTTTTCTGTGAAGGACAAGCGCAGTATGACGATTTGTTGTTTCGCTGGACCAAGAAGTAGCGAAACATGCGACATCTCTTTTTCCGGACATTTCCGGAAAGACCCTCTTATGAGAATCAGGAAACGACAATCCAAAAGGAATGGTAGTAATGAAAAAACTATTGATGATCCCCCTCATCATCTCTTTGGCCCTGATCGTCGTTGGCTGCAACAACGGCGAGCCGGGAGGATCGCGCATCGTCCTTTCCTATGCGGACTGGGCGGACGATGACATCAATCAGGCCCTGATCGACTCTTTCATGGAGGAATACCCGCACATCCGTGTCGAACTGCGCAAAGACATCAGCGGCACCGGTGGCGAATTCACCTTGAATCTCCTCAATGCGCAAGCGGCCGGCGTCCTCCCCGATGTCTTCGCCATCGACAACGTCCCGACGGGCTACACCAACGGGATGATCCTGGATATCACCGAATACTGGGATGCGGACCCCGAAACCGCATATGTCTATCCCAATGCCGCCGAGACGGCGATTTACAATGGCAGCCGCTATGCCATCCCCTCGTTCCAGTTCATCAAGGGCATCCTCATCAACATGACGCTCCTCGACAGGTTCAACATCGATCACCCCCCCTTCGATTGGACCTATGAAGACATGTACGACCTCGCCGTCGAAATCCGTAGGGCGGGAGACGAATATGTCTATGGTATCGAAGGCTGGTTCGGCGACCTCGATTTCGAGGCCATCTGGCCGACGCAGGATTGTGCGGACACCGGCTATCAGACATGGGACGGCGAACGGTTCCATTTCAATTCCGATCCCTGGATCAATGCCTACGAGCGCAAACTCGACCTCTATGACGAAGACGCCGTCGCCGATTACGACGAAGACGACCTCGTGGAAATGGGCGTGGACTGGCCCTGGGCAGAAGGATACGTGGGCATGAACATCGAAGGTTCCTGGATGTTCTGGATGATTCAGACCATGTACCAAGAGCATGGACAAGAAGTCGGGTTCTGGCCCTATCCGGGCGGCGAAGCGGGACAGTTCCCGCCGACGATCCTCGACTATATCGTGGTGAGCTCGGAAACACGCCATCCCGAGGAAGCCTACAAGCTCGCCAAGTGGATGACCTTCGGCCGTGAAGGCTGGCACACCCGTATCGACATCATGGAAGAACAAGACGATCTCATCTATCTCGACCGCTTCCCGGTGGCCGACTTCGACGATGTCTGGGACCGTATCGACCCCTACATCGACATGGTCTATGGACTCCGTGCGAGCATCGACCTCCTCGAGGATTCGAAACCCGATGTCGACAAATGGCTTCCCGGATACAAAGAATTCTGGGAGTGGGTCGAGGAGAACGAGTATTGGGACGACATCTTTGAAGGGAACATCTCCCCCTCCGAGTTCGCGCCCGAGTGGGAAGAAGAACTTAACAGAAGAGTTCGTGAAGCTTTAGAGGAAGAAGGACAAGAAGACTGACGAGCGGGGCTTGACGCATAGTCAAGCTCCCCTCATCTTTTGGAGTGTGGACGATGCGGATATGGAAGAAAGCACTGACACACAAATGGAAGACCCTTTTCTCCGTGGCGCTTTTGGCGCTTTTGGCGAGTTTCGCTTTACGCGGCCACGGGGAGACCGATGTCAACATCGACCCCGACAACATCCGTCCGACGGAAAAACTCGCAGAAAGCCACAGCGCCGTCGTCCGGAGTTGGGATGCGGCGCGTCCCGCCGATGTCAACATCACAATCGGCATGGACGAGGTGACCGATGAAGCGATGGATGGGACCGAGCACGGCTATGCGAATGACGTGCTCGCACTTTCTCGTGGCGATGTAGTGGAGATCGACGTCCATGTCGAAGAGGCCGGCATCTATCATGTCTCCTTCGACCAGAAGGATGTCGGTCGGAGTATCCTCCCGAGCCGGATCGCCTTCAAAGTCAACGGTGAGCATCCCTTCACCGAAAGCGAGAACATCGAACTGCTTACCCGCTGGGTGTTCGACCGGCAAGATTTCCAGACCGACCGCTACGGCCATGAAATCATGCCGACCTCTTCGAAGAAGGATATGTTCCTCTCCACCTATCTTCGTGACACGACGGCCTTGAACAGCCGTCCTCTCGAATTCTTGTTCGAGGCGGGATGGAACACGGTCGAGATCGAGATGCTCGCCGGCGACATCCTTCTCGGGGACTTCCGCGTGGAGAGCGTGAAAGACCACAAGGATTACGAGACCTACCTCTCGCTTTATGAGGATCTACCCGCCGTCGCGGAAAACACCGTCACCGTCGGCGCCGAAAAGATGAGTTGGCGGACGAACACTTCCACCCGCCTGACGACTGTCCGCGACCCCTCCGCCACGAGCTATGACACGAGACACTTGCGCTTGAACGCGTTGGACGGGCAGAGCTTCCGGAAAGGCAACGACACCGTCACCTACGCGGTCGAAGTGGAAGAGGCCGGGCTCTACCACATCGCTTTCAAATACCGCCAGGACTACATGATGGACATGCCGGTCTTCAGAGAGATCCGCATCAATGGGGAAGTGCCTTTCGCGGAGGCGGAGATGGTGCCTTTCCATTATACGAGCAATTTCAAGAACTACATCCCCAACGACGGCGACCGCTATTTCCGGTTCTATTTGGAAGAAGGACATAACGAGATTTCCCTCCGGGCCGTGATGGAGCCTTACCGGAACGCTTATGAACATCTGGTCGTGCTCATGGAAGAGATGACCGAATTGAGCCTGGAGGTCAAAAGCCTCACGGGCGGCGTCACCGACCGTTATCGCACCTGGCGCCTGCGTCGCTACATCCCCGATGTGGAAGAGCGGATCGAGGCGTGGATCGAGACGTTGGAGCATGTCGGTGAAGGACTTTCAAAATACTCTCCCGAGGCCGATCCCGGCGAGGTCACCAACCTCACGATCGCCATCGAGCAGTTGGAGAAGCTCCTGGACGATGTCGACAACATCCCGAACCGGTTGCAGCTTCTGGCCGAAGGGGACAACTCCGCCGCCGCCTTCTTGGGAATCGCGGTGCAAAACCTGTTGGAGAACGGTCTCACCATCGAAAGCATCCATGTATCCACCTCGACGGACGTCCCCGCGCCGCGGGCGAACATCTTCGTGCGCGGATATGAGGCGGCCAAACGGTTCTTTCTCTCTTTCACAGTCGACGATTATTCCATCGGCGACACCGACGACGACGTGCTCGAAGTCTGGGTGAACCACCCCCGGCAATACGCGGAAATCATGCAGCAGCTCGCCGACACCCAGTTCACACCCGCCACCGGCATCGACGTGAAGATCTCCCTCATGCCCGACGAGAACAAACTCATCCTCGCCAACGCCGCCGGGACCGCTCCCGATGTGGCTCTGGGCGTCAACCACTGGCTCCCCTATGAATTCGCCGTCCGGAACGCCTCTTTGGATCTCAGGCAGTTCGAAGGCTACGAGGAGACCGTGAGCGTCTTCGCCCCGGGCATGATGGTCCCCTATGCTTTTGAAGAAGGCATGTACGGCCTTCCGCAGACGCAGAACTTCTGGGTGACCTTCTATCGCACGGATGTCGTGGAATCTTTGAACCTCCCCATCCCGGAGACATGGGACGAAGTCACCTCGATCCTTCCCGAGCTGCAACGGCACGGGATGAACTACTATCATCCCATGGCGATGCACGGGGGATTCAAACCGTTCGTGGCCACCATCCCCTTCATCTATCAATTCGGTGGCGAACTCTACAGCGAAGACGGTATGCGGGCGCTTTTGAACACCGAGGAGATGCTCGCGGGGATGAACCTCATGACGGAACTCTTCACCATCTACAATCTTCCCAAACAGGTGCCGAACTTCTACAACCATTTCCGCTTCGGCACCCTGCCGATGGGCATTTCCGACCTTGCGACCTATCTCCAGCTCACGGTCGCGGCTCCGGAACTGCAAGGCAAATGGGAGATCGCCCTTCATCCCGGTGTCAAACAGGATGACGGCGAAGTCAGGCGTTGGGCCGCGAGTGGCGCCCAATCGTCGATGATCCTCTCCAACACCGAACAGCCCGAGAAGTCCTGGGAGTTCTTGAGCTGGTGGATGTCGACCGATATACAGCGGGAATTCGCCCAAAGGCTGCAGACGGCCCACGGTACCGAATTCCTCTGGAACACGGCCAACCTCGAGGCCTTCCGCGACATCCCCTTGCCGCCGCATCATATCGATGTCATCCTCGAACAATGGGAGTTCGCCCTGGAAGCCTCGCGCGTCCCCGGCGCCTACATGGTCGAGCGCGAGATATCCAACGCCTGGAACCGGATCGTCTTCAATGATGCCAATCCGCGGATCGCTTTGGACGAAGCGGTACGGATCTCCAATCGCGAGATCATCTACCGGATGGAAGAATTCGGTTACGCCCGTCGGGGAGAGCCCATCCGCGACTACCGGGTGCCGACCATCGAGAACATCGACTATTGGTTGAAGGAGCATGATGACGATGACTAGGAGAATGAATCACCCCCTCTGGTTCCTCATGCCTTACATCCTGCTTTTCGTGGCGTTCATCATCGTCCCGGTGGCTATCGCCTTCGGACTTTCTTTCACCTACTTCAATACGGTCGAGACCCCCGAATGGGTGGGACTCCGCAACTATATCGAACTCTTGACCCGAGACGAAGTGTTCATGCAATATGTGTTGCCGAACACCATCAAGTTCGCTTTCATCGTGGGGCCCGTGGGCTATTCATTGAGTTTCCTCCTGGCCTGGGTGCTCGCCCAGATTCCCCATCTTCCCCGCACCATCTTCGCCATCATCCTCTACAGTCCTTCCATGACGGCCGGTATCGCCATGGCCGTCGTCTGGACGGTGCTCTTCTCGGGAGACCACGCGGGCTATCTCAACGCGATGCTTCTGAACTGGGGCTTCATCAGTGAGCCGATCCAGTTCTTGATCTCTCCCGACCATCTCATGAACATCATGATCGTCGTCGCACTCTGGGCCAGCATGGGCGTGGGCTTCTTGGCCATGCTCGCCGGCATATTGAACATCGACCAGTCGCTCTATGAAGCCGCCTATATCGACGGCCTGCGCAACCGCTGGCAGGAGATCTTCTACATCACCATCCCCTCGATGAAGCCGCAGATGCTCTTCGGGGCGGTCATGGCCGTCGTCGGCACCTTCCAGATCGGCATGATCGGTGTCCAGTTGTCGGGCGCCAACCCCACGCCGCAATATGCCGGGCAGCTCTTGGTGAACCATATCGAGGACTTCGGGTTCATCCGCTATCTCATGGGCTATGCCTCCGCCGTCTCGGTGGTGCTGCTCATCATCATCTATTCCATCAGCAAAGTCACGTTCAACCTGTTGGGCGAGAAAGAGTAGGAGGGAGAAAATATGGCCAAATTCACGGGCATGAAAATCAATCCGAAACGCTTCCACAGAAGCCAGTTGAAATTCTTCATCATCCTCCTGCCGATGGCCGCGTTCGTGGCGCTGCCCATCCTTTTCATCATCAATCACGCCTTCAAGCCGTTGAATGAACTGTTCGCCTATCCGCCGCGCTTCTTTGTCAGACAACCCACCTTGCGGAACTTCAGAGACCTTGTGGAACTCGCCGCCCAATCGGGCGTGCCTTTCTCCCGCTATCTCTTCAACAGCCTCGTCGTGTCGGGCATCGGCGTCGTCTGCGCCATCCTCTTCACCTCGCTCGCGGCCTATGCCCTCTCGAAGTTGAAGTTCCGCGGCAAGAAGCTCCTTTTCGAGATCAACACCCTCGCGCTCATGTTCGTGCCGATCGCGGTGATGATCCCCCGCTACATAACCATCGCGAGACTGGGTCTCATCGACTCCTATCTCGGGCTCGCTCTGCCTTTGATCGCGATGCCCGTGGGGCTCTTCCTCGTCAAGCAGTTCATCGACCAGACGCCCGATGAACTCATCGAATCGGCGAAGATCGACGGCGCGAGCGAAATGCAGATCTTCTTGCGCATCATCGTGCCCATCACCGCCCCCGCCATCGCCACGGTGGGCATCCTCGCCTTCCAGCTCATCTGGAACGATGTCGTCGGCCCGAACCTCTATGTCGACGACGAGTCGATGAAGACCTTGCCTTTCTTCTTCCAGACGGTCGCCCAGGGCGCCATCCCCGGCCAACAACACGCCAACCCCGTGGCCGGGCAAGGGGTGCTCGCCGCCGCCAGCCTGATTATGTTTGTGCCGAACATAATCATGTTCATCTGGCTCCAGAACAAGGTCATGAACACCATGGCCCATTCGGGGATCAAGTGACATGAGGGCCCGCCTCGCGCTTTGCGCGCTCGTCCTCCTCGTCTTCCTCGTTTTCGGCACCGAGGTCCGGACGGAGACCGGCGTGCGCTATCCGACCTTCACGATGAGCAACGAACGGCTCGTACGGACGCAGACCGCCTACATCCCCATCACCGCCACGGACAATATCCATGGCGTCTCTTTGGAAGAGCCGAACGACATCCACATCGACCGGGAAAACAACATCTACATCGTCGCGACCGGTGACGAGGGGGGGAAACTCCTCGCGTTCAACCTCGAAGAGGAAGATGTGCGCGTATATGGCGAAGACTATCTCGTCAATCCCACGGGGGTCCATGTGAACGACCACGGCGAGATGTTCATCGCCGACCGGGACGGAGCGGTCGTCTATCGCTTGAACAGCGACGGAGACATCCTCATGGAATACACCCGTCCGGATTCGCCTTTGTTCGGGGCGGACAGCTACAGACCCCGAAAAGTCGTCGCCGACAACCGGGGCAACGTCTATGTGTTGAACCGCGGTACGAGAGGTCTCGCCCAGTTCGGCCCCGAAGGCCAGTTTTTGGGCTATTTCGGCGCGAACACCATCACCCCGACGCTCCGGACCGTGTTGCAGCACACCTTCTTCACGCGTGAACAGCGAGAAAGACTCTTCTCGCTCACGCCTCCCGAAATCAGCAACATGACCATCGACCGCCGCGGTCTCATCCACACGGTGAGCCTCGGCGTCGAAGGCCGCGGGGTGAAACGGTTGAACATCTCGGGGGACAACCTGCTCCCCGAGATGCACAACGCCCGCGACCTCGCCGACATCGCCGTCGGACCGATCGGCAACATCTACACGATCACGCGGTCGGGGATGATCTATGAATACGACAGGGAAGGGAATCTCCTCTTCGCCTTCGGAGGACAGGATGTGAGCAACCAGATCAGCGGTCTCCACAACGTGCCCACGGGCATCGCCGTGGATGATGATTTCAACATCTTCACCGTGGACCGCGCCTCGGGCGAGCTGCAGATCTTCGCCCCGACCCAGTTCGCCAATCTCGTGCATCTCGCGCTCACCACCTATCAGGAAGGGCATTATCTCGAGAGCATGGAGCCCTGGCAGGAAGTGCTCCGCATGAACGATTTCTTCGACCTCGCCCACCAGGGCATGGGCAATGCCGCCTACAGTCTCGGACAATACGAAGAAGCGCTCGAATCCTACCGGATGGCGCATGACAGAGACGGCTACAGCGAAGCGTTCTGGGAAGTCCGGAACGAATGGCTCTTGGACCATGCCGGCGGGTTTTTCGTGGGCTTGTTCGTGTTTCTCTTCGTCTATGTCGTGAATCTCAAACTCCGCTTCATGAAGCGGGTGAAAAAACCATTCAAGGACGGTTTCCGCTTCCTGCGCGAAAAAAGCGCGATTTTCGACGAGATGATGTATCTCTTCAGTTTCCTCCGCAATCCGGCCGACGCCACCCACGCCATCAAGCGCGAAGAGCGGGTGGGCTATGTGCCGGCCACCCTCCTCCTCCTCCTCTATTTCTTGTCCTATGTCTTCTACATATACAATCTCAACTTCCTCTTCAATCACCGGATCCTCACCGAGATCAACATGGCCGAGGAGATGGCGAGAGTACTCTTGCCCATCGTACTCTGGGTGTTCGCGAATTATCTCATCGGCTCCATCCGGGAAGGAGAAGGACGTTTCAAAGACGTGTATGTGACGAGCATCTTCGCCTTGGCGCCCCTCTTCATCACCCTGCCCGTCCTGACGGTGCTCTCCTGGGGGCTCACCTATAATGAAGCCTTCTTGGTGGACTTCATCATGACCGTCTCCGTCATGGTGACCGCGATCTATTTCTTCTTCATGGTGAAAGAGGTCCATTTCTATTCCGTCAAGGAGACCGTGCAGTCGATCTTCGTCTCGGCGTTCACCATGGCCCTGCTCGTGCTCGGCACCTTCATCATCTACATCCTTCTGAACGAACTCGTCACGCTCATTCGCGACATCTTCATGGAGGTGTTCTACCGTGTCTAAGATTTCGAGGAAGTTATTGATGCTTTTGGTTTTGGGCACCTTCGCCTTCGTCGTCATCCACGCCCAAAACGATGACGATCCCGACACCCCGCCGCCCCCGGCCTTCTACAACTACATCGAAGAGGAGAAACTCCTCTCGAACCGCTTCACCCGTGAAGACGACATGCGGCCCCTAGATCCGGAGCATTTCATCCCCGTCACCGACGACGACGAGCTCGTACACGAAAACGACCGTTTCCGTCTCTATCTGAATGAAGAGACCCTGAACTTCAAGACCGAGGACAAGCGTACGGGCTATGTCTGGTCGACGGCCATGGAGGATCCCGACGCCGGCCGTTATGACGGGCTCCTGCAAAGCGGTCTCGGCATCGAATACATCAACATCCCCCAGAACATGGCCTTGCGGGAGAACGTGGGCTTCATCGACACGGAGCACGAACTCGTGTTCGAACCCCTTGAAGACGGTATCGC
The DNA here is from genome assembly GCA_003551455.1 of Mollicutes bacterium. The sequence goes on from PUMR01000081.1 coordinate 15,381, forward strand.
TGTCGATATCGGCATCGGGGGATATTGCGCCACGCGGACCTGTGAAAATCTCTATGAGGGCTATCTCGAGGGACAATACACCCTCGAGCAGATGGAAGCCGCCGGCTTCACGCAGATCGACCTCGACTTCCGCCTCGAAGTGCGACTGACAGAAGAAGGCATCCACGCCCTGATCCCCTATGAGAGCATTGAAGAGCGGGGGACCGACCGGGTCGTCTTCTCCTCGATCATCCTCTTTCCCGCGCTCGGCGCCACCGAGATGGACCATGTGCCCGGCTACATGTTCATCCCCGACGGGGCGGGCGCCCTCATCCGTTACGAGGACAAGCAGGAAATGTTTAGAACCCCCTATGAAGAACGATTCTACGGAGCGAACATCGGTATCCGCACCGGACGCACCTCGGTTGCGAACCATCCGCTCTCGCTGCCCATCTTCGGCGCCGTCCACGGCGTCGACCAGAACGCCTTCTTGGCCGTCATCGAAAGCGGCGACCTTTCGGCGCGCCTCTTGGCTTTTCCGAACGGCGCCCGCCACACACCCTACAACCTCATCTTCCCGAAGTTCGATTTCAAGCAAGTCTACCGACAACCCTTCACGAGCGACGGCACCGCGAGTTCCCCGCGATGGGCGGAAGTGGCGCGTTCCGACATCAGCGTCCGCTACAACTTCCTCGTCGACGACGAGGCGAACTATCCGGGCATGGCGAGAAACTACCAGGATCACCTTCTCGCCCAAGAGGCCCTTTCGCCTCTGGAAGACGTCCGAAGCGACATCCCCATCCACATCCAGTATCTCATGAGTGACTCCCGCAGCCGTGTCATCGGTGAGACCCTCATCGAGATGACCTCCGTGGCAGATGTCCGCCGCATCCACGAAGAACTCGTGCAAGCGGGGCTTTCCAACCAGCACGTCTCGCTCATGGGCTGGAACAAAGGCGGCTACAGCGGCCATCTGCCGAGTCCCGTCACTTTCGAGAGGCGGCTGGGCTCGCGCGGCGATTTTTCCGCTCTCATCGAGGAA
>PUMR01000053.1 GCA_003551455.1 Mollicutes bacterium
GCCCCAAACCAAGCGCTCTACCAAGCTAAGCTACTTCCCGTGTGGCGCGCCCAAGAGGACTCGAACCCCTAACCTTTTGATCCGTAGTCAAACGCTCTATCCAATTGAGCTATGGGCGCATTTTTGGTACTCCCTCAACGGCACGAAGATTATAACACAGTCGTCAAGGCATTGCAAGCTGACACAACCGTTAACAATGATAGCAAAAAACCGCGTCGGAGGCAAGAGGGAAACATGCCAAAACCATGCTTAGAAAAGAACCCGGATTGTGATAGAATGGATACAGACCAACCACATAGGAGGAAAAACATGGATCACGTCCTGAGTTTCATGGGTTTCATCACCATCATTCCCTTGATCGTTTTTGTCGTGTATCTCGGCAAACACCTGCACAAGAACGAATACATCTATTACTTCGTCGCTTCGGTCATCGCCTTTGTCGCCTTGGTCCTGGGCATTCTCGAACAGGCGGGGGTTTTGGGTCTCGCGCTTGCCGACATACCTGTCGTCTATCAACTCATCTTCCAGGGTCATCTGACTTTCGCCCTCTTCGTGCTCGTCATGTTTGCCGGGGCCTTCAAGAACAAAACCCCGCAAAAGATCACCTTGATGCGCGTCCGGAGAGAGATGGCCATACTCGGTTTCCTGTTCCTCGTCCCGCATGCCGCCTTCTTGATCGTCACCGCCCTTTCGGCGTGGAATCCGACCGGGACCCTGGCCTTCTTGATCATGGTGCCGCTCTTCGTGACATCTTTCCCGAAGATCCGCAAGAAACTAAAGCCGCTCCAATGGCGGAAACTCCATAAATGGGCCTATGCGGCCTATGCTTTCATCTATGCCCATCTTCTCACCATCAACCTCATCGCCCAGCAGGACACGGGTAATCTCCGTTTTATCCGTTTTGCCCTCTATACTGTCATCTTCCTCTTCTACACGTATCTGAAGTTCAAGAATTACATACTTCCCGCCCACCGGAAAAAGAATCCGCAAAAAGCTTGACCATCGTCATGATCGGACTCGCGAGGATGCCGCCGGCCGGCCGGCCGCGGCATCCTTTTTTCATGGGTGCATATTATTTGAAATCAATCCAAATTGTTGTGATAATGTAGTTGAAAACAAGGAAAAGGAGGTTCCACCCATGAATTTCCAATTGCCAAAACTGGACTATGCCTACGATGCTCTTGAGCCCCACATCGATGCACAGACTATGGAAATCCACCACACCAAGCACCATCAAGCCTACATCGACAAATTGCAAAACGCCGTAGAAGACCAGGAGGACCTGGTCCGGAGACCTCTCGAAGACGTCTTGAAAAACCTCGACGCCGTCCCTGCAGACATTCGCACCGCTGTCCGTAACAACGGCGGCGGCCACTACAACCACACCTTCTTCTGGAAGATCCTCGCCCCGGCTGGCAGAGAGCCGCAAATCGGCGACGACCTCAAAAGCGCCATCGAGGATTCTTTCGGTTCTTTCGAGGCCTTCAAGGAAGAGTTCGAGACCGCCGCGAAGACCCGTTTCGGAAGCGGCTGGGCCTGGCTGCTCGTGAAACCGGACGGCGGACTCGTCGTCACATCGAGCCCCAACCAGGATATCCCCTTCGAAGAAGGCGAACCGCTGCTCAACCTGGATGTCTGGGAACACGCGTACTATCTCAGATACCAGAACCGTCGCCCCGACTACATCAAGGCCTTTTGGAACATCGTGGACTGGGCAGAGGTCACACGCCTCTATAGGAAGCACAGGAACAACTGACAATGCGGCACCACCCGGTGCGCCATCCCCCCTTGGCGCACCGGTTTTTCTTTGGTCCGGGTCTTTTCGGCAACCGATTCTATAAAATGCTCGTCCTCCCGCCTCGGGCACTATTCAATGGGCGACGACTGTGCTATAATGTACAGGGTTGCACGAAAACTATCAAAACGTGGAGGAATTCGCTCATGAAACGATACGACACTGACAAAATACGAAACATCGCCGTGTTGGGACATCTCGGCTCAGGGAAGACCTCGTTCACCGAGTCAGTCCTTCAGGTGAGCGGTGCGAAAGAGAAAAAGGGCACCGTGGAAGAGAAAAACACCGCCTCTGACTATCTCGTCGAGGAGCACAACCGGATGACGAGCCTCTCTTTGTCTTTGATACCCTCGGAGCACGATGGTTACAAGTACAATTTCATCGACACCCCCGGTAGCGAAGAGTTCGTCGGTGAAATCAACCAGGCGCTCTCTGTCGTCAAAGGTGCCATCCTCATGATCGATGCGACCAAGGGCATCGAGGTCGGGACCGAACGCCTGTGGTTCGAGTTGAACAAGCGTAACATCCCCACCATCATCTTCCTCAACAAGCTCGACAAAGAGAACATCAAGTTCGAAGAACTCGTCAACAACATCAGGGAGACCTTCGGACGCCAGGCCGTACCCTTCACCTGGCCGATCGGCACCGCCCAGGACTTCAAGGGCTATGTCGACCTCGTCGCCATGAAAGCCCGACTCTTCGAATCCGGCGCGGCCAAAGAGGCCGAGGTCCCCGAAGACCTGCAAGACAAGGTCGAAGAACTCCGGGAACAGATCGTGGAATCGGTCGCCGAGACGAGCGAGGAACTCTTGGAGAAATATTTCGAGGGCGAAGAACTGTCTCCCGAAGAAATCCGCAAAGGCCTCCGTCAAGGTGTGGTGGACGGCGAGCTGAAACCGATGATCGTCGGTTCCGCGACGAAGGACATCGGCACCGGGTCGCTCTTGGCGATGGCCGCGCAGTTCATGCCGGCACCGAACGAACTCAAGCCCATGAAAGGAAAGAATCCCGAGACCGGAGAAGAAACCGAGCGGGAGACCAAGGACGCCGCGCCCTTTTCGGCCTATGTCTTCAAGACCACGATCGACCCCTTCATCGGTTCCGTGAACATCTTCAAAGTCATCAGCGGCAACATCTCCTCCGGCAAAGAGGTGCTCGTCGCGAATGCGAAAAAGACGGTGAAACTCGGAAACATCTTCTCTCTGCAAGGCAAAAAGCAACTCGAGATCGATTCCGTCGGTGCGGGTGACATCGCTGCTGTCGCAAAAGCCGCCGACGTTCATACAGGAGCGACCATCACCGACCCCAAGAACCCGATTGTCTTTGACGGCGCCGAACTTCCCTCGCCGACCATATATGTGGCCATCCAGCCCAAACGCAAAGAAGACGAGGACAAAATCTCCTCGGCATTGCAGAAACTCAACATGGAAGACCCCTCGTTCGTCACCCAGCGCAACAAAGAGACCGCACAGTTGCTCTTGGGCGGCATGGGTATGACCCACATCGGCCACATCCTCGAAAAGATGAAAAACATGTACAAGGTCGATGTCGACACCCTCGACCAAAAAATCGCCTATCGGGAGACCATCAAGAAACAAGCCGAAGGTCACGGGCGGCACAAGAAACAGACGGGCGGCGCCGGGCAATTCGGCGAAGTCAAGATCCGTTTCGAGCCACTCGATCCGAACGGAGAAGAGAAGTTCGTCTTCAAAGAAGAGATTTATGGCGGCGCCGTGCCCAAGAACTTCCATCCGGCCGTCGAAAAAGGCCTCATCGAGGCCATCGAGAAAGGTCCTCTGGCAGGCTATCCCGTCATCGGCCTGCAAGCGGTCTTACATGATGGTTCCTACCATCCCGTGGATTCCAACGAGATGGCCTTCAAGTCGATGGAGTATTTGACAATCTCCGCTTCGGGAATGTCGGCGGTGATCTTCTTCATGCCGCCGTCGATGGGATCCATGCCGAGCACGCGGCCGCGGCGTTTGTTGATGTCGCCCATGATGTCGCCCACATAGTCGTCCTTGGCGAGGATCTCGA
>PUMR01000082.1 GCA_003551455.1 Mollicutes bacterium
GATCCCGACCAAACTCTTCACCATGCGCGCCGAGGTCGGAGAAGAAGATATGTACGCGGCGATCGACATCGCCATCGACAAGCTCGAACGCCAGATCCGCAAGAACAAGACGAAAGTGAACCGGAGTCTCCGGAAACGGGAGGGCGTCAAGGACATCTTCAACGACGACGTGGACCTCGAGGCCCTCGAGCGGGAGCTCGTCGGACATCCCGTCAAGAAGAAGTCGCACAAGCTCGAGAAGATGACCACCGACGAAGCCATCACGGCGATGGAGATGCTCGGGCACGACTTCTATATCTACCGCGACCAAGAGACCGACAAGGTGCATGTGCTCTATCTCAGAAAGGACGGCGACTACGCCGTGATCGAGACCGAATGACTGAAGATGCGCGATCGGCCGATCGCGCATTTTTTTTGTCCTCTGCCGGGCTCAATCCTTTTTTATGCCAGGTCTTTATGATATGATATTCATGATTGAATGAGGTGAACCTATGCTGAAAAGATTCTTCGACCCGAGCCGTCGGGCCCAAAAACGCCTCCACGCCTTCGCCGAGGAAGTCATCGCCCTACATGAAGAGCGCATCAAATCGCTTTCCGACGACGAACTCAAAGCCAAGACCGAAGAGTTCAAGAGCCGTCTCGCGGAAGGCGAGAGTCTCGACGATTTGGAAAAGGAGGCCTATGCCGTCGTACGCGAGGCTTCGACCCGCGTGACCGGCATGACCCCTTTTCTGGTCCAGATCATGGGCGCGAAAGTCATCCACGAGGGCGACATCGCCGAGATGAAGACGGGGGAAGGTAAGACCCTGACCGCCGTCATGCCGGCCTATCTGAACGCCCTCACCGGCAAGGGTGTGCACATCGTCACCGTGAACGACTATCTCGCCCGCCGCGAGGCCGAAGGCGAAATCGGCGACATCTTCCGTTTCCTCGGGCTCACTTGCGGGTTGAACTATCGCGATTTGACCCCCGAAGAGAAGAAAGAGGCCTACAACTGCGATGTGATGTATTCGACCAACAACGAGGTCGGTTTCGACTATCTCCGCGACAACATGGCCATCTACAAGGATTCGATGGTCCAACGCGAACTGAACTTCGCCATCATCGACGAGGTGGACTCCATCCTCATCGACGAGGCGCGCACCCCCCTCATCATCTCCGGAGGCGCGAAGCAGACCGCGAACCTCTACAAACAAGCGAACGCCTTCGCCAAGACGCTCGAAGAAGACGACTACGATATCGACTTGAAGGCGCGCCACGCGACCTTGACGACCGCGGGCATGCGCAAGGCCGAAAGGTATTTCGGCATCGACAACCTCTACGACCTCGAGCATGTGACCCTGCTCCACCACATCAACAACGCCGTCTCGGCGAACTTCATCATGGAGCTCGATGTCGACTATGTCGTCAAAGAGGGCGAAGTGGTGCTCGTCGACCAGTTCACCGGCCGTCTGATGCCCGGGAGACAGTATTCGAGCGGGCTGCATCAAGCCCTGGAAGCGAAAGAGGGCGTCGAGATCAAGAAAGAGACGACGACGCTCGCCTCCATCACGTTCCAGAACTTTTTCCGCATGTACAACAAGCTCTCCGGCATGACCGGTACCGCCAAGACCGAGGAAGAGGAGTTCCAAAACATCTACAACATGTTCGTCATCGAGATTCCCACGAACGAGCCGATGATCCGTTATGACGACACCGACGCCCTCTACCCCGACATGGAAAGCAAATACAAGGCCCTCGCCGAAGAGATTTCCAACCGCCACAAGCGCGGCCAGCCCGTCCTCGTGGGCACCATCTCCATCGAGAGCAGTGAGCGCATCTCGAAACTCTTGAAGCGCAAAGGTGTCAAACACGACGTGTTGAACGCCAAGAACCACGAAAGAGAAGCACAGATCATCGAAGATGCGGGACAGAAGGGCTCCGTGACCATCGCCACCAACATGGCCGGCCGCGGGACCGACATCAAGCTCGGTGAAGGCGTGAAGGAGCTCGGCGGCCTCGCCGTCATCGGCACCGAACGCCATGAGGCCCGCCGTATCGACGACCAGCTCCGGGGACGGAGTGGTCGTCAGGGTGACCCCGGCTATTCCAAGTTCTTCCTCTCGGGCGACGACGACCTCGTGCGCCGTTTCGGCGGCGAACGTTTCAAGCAACAGCTCGAATTCCTCTCCCGCACCCGTGACAAGTCCGAGAAAAAACCCCTCCAGAGCAAATTCTTCGCCCGCCAGATCAAGCGCGCCCAGCGCCAGATCGAGGGCACGAACTACGACAGGCGGAAGACCGTCCTCCAATACGACGAGGTCCTCCGCAAACAAAGGGAGATCATCTACGGCCAGCGTCGCGACATCCTCCTCCAACAAGACATCGTCGACATCGTGAAGCCGATGACCAAGCGCCATCTCGACCGCTTGGTGGAAGAACACACGGACCGCGCGAAGAAACCGCCGCGGCTCGACAAGGAGAGTTTCCTCGACGCCGTCTACGGCAAGTTGATCCCCGTCGACCGCATCGAGCGGGACAAGGTGACCGCGGATCCCGAGAAGACCTATGCCTATCTCGAAGAGATCCTCGACGCCGACTTCGCCAAGAAGGAAGAACAGTTCGACCGGGAGAAATTCAACGAGTTCCTGAAAGCGGTCGTCTTGCGCGTGGTCGACACCCACTGGGTGCAGCACATCGACCAGATGAGCGAATTGCGCCAAAGCGTCGGCTTGCAATCCTACGGCCAGCAGAACCCCCTCCGTGAATACCAGGAGATGGGCTATGGCCTCTTCGAGGACATGGTCGCCGCCATCGAGCGCGACACGACCCGCTACATCCTCCGCGCCCGGGTGCGCGACAACCTCCAACGCGTACAGGTCGCGAAGCCGACCAAGACTTCCTCGGGCAAAGAGGAAGAGACCAAGAAGAAACCCGTCCGCCGCCAGAAGATCGGCCGGAACGAACCCTGCCCATGCGGCAGCGGCAAGAAGTACAAACACTGCCACGGCCGCTAGGCCGAAAACGGGTGATGACCATGGAGACCTATGAGATCCGCCAAGCCAAAGAATCCTTCGAACGCCGTCTCGAAGACATCAAGAACCTTCTCGACATCGACACGCTCGAAGCTTCGGTCAAAGAGATCGAGGCCGAGACGTATGAAAACGGCTTCTGGGACGACCACAAGCGGGCCCAGAGCGTCATCAAGCGCTTGAAGGAGAAGAAGAACCGTCTCGAAGCCTACCGGGAATTAGAGAGCGGTCTCGAGAACCTCGAGGTCGCGCTCGAACTCATCGAGATGGAAGAGTCCGCCGAGGGCGTGGCCGAAGACATCGCCTTTCTCGAACGCGCCTTCGACAAACTCGAGACCCTGCTCTTCCTCTCCGAAGAATACGACAACGCCCCCGCCATCCTCGAGATCCATCCGGGAGCGGGCGGCACGGAAAGCCATGACTGGGCCATGATGCTCTACAGGATGTACAAGCGCTACGCCGAGAGGCAGGGCTTCTCTTTCGTCGTGAACGACTATCTCGAAGGCGGCGAGGCGGGGCTCAAGGCCGCGACGGTCACCATCCGGGGCGAACACGCCTATGGTCTCTTGAAGAACGAACACGGTGTCCACCGGCTGGTGCGGATCTCGCCGTTCGATTCGTCTTCCCGCCGGCACACGAGTTTCGCGGCGGTCACCGTCATCCCCGAGGTGGACGACGAGATCGACATCGACTTGAAGGACGCCGACTTGCGCATCGACACCTACCGCTCGAGCGGCGCCGGCGGCCAACACGTCAACACCACCGATTCGGCCGTGCGCATCACGCACCTGCCCACCGATGTCACCGTGACCTGCCAGAATGAACGTTCGCAGATCAAAAACCGCGAACAGGCGCTGAAAATTTTGAAGGCGAAACTCTTCCGCCTGGAGAAAGAGAAAAAACAAGAAGAGATCATGCAGATCAAGGGGGAAGGATCCGCCGTCGCTTTCGGCAGCCAGATCCGCTCCTACGTCTTGCACCCCTACAACATGGTCAAGGACCATCGCACCGAGGTGGAGACCGCCCAGGTGCAGAAAGTCCTCGACGGCGAAATCGACGATTTCATCCTGGGGCACTTGAAGCAGGTCTCCAAGGAGCGTGAACGGGATGCGGAAAACGCTTAGGAAACTCTCGTTCTCGAACCGTTATCTCATGATCACCCTCGGCATCGCCCTCATGGTGGCGGGCTTCTATTATTTCATCATGCCCGCGGCGTTGGTCATCGGCGGCGTGAGCGGTGTCGGGGTGCTCTTTTCCGAACTTTTCGCCATCCGCGTCTCTTTGGTCGTCCTCGTTTTGAACGTGGTTCTCCTCGGCCTCGGATGGCTGTTTTTGGGTTTCAAAAGCTTCATCCGGAGCATCTATGGCTCCTTGATGTTCCCGCTCATCCTCTTTTTGTTGGAGGAGTTCAGCCCCATGCTGGACATGGAACCCGATTATCTCCTCTATACGACGTTCGGCGGGTTCCTGCTCGGCCTCGGCTTCGGCTATGTCATCAAGTACGGCGGCACGAGCGGGGGCACGGACATTCCCATCAAGATCCTGCACAAACGGCTCAAGCTCCCCTTGAGCTTTTCCATCTATCTCGTCGACGGCGCGATCATCCTTTCGGGCGTGATCGCCTTCTATGCCGACAGAGGCGTCACCATGGGACTCTATGCCGTCTTGACGATGGTCGTGAGCGGGAGGGTGGCCGATTTTGTCGTCATCGGCTCCAACACCCTGAAAGCCGTCCATATCGTCACCGAGAAGCCCGACCGCATCAAAGAACTCATCTATGATTCGCTCGAGCGCGGGGTGAGCCTCATGCCCGCCAAGGGCGGCTACAGCATGCGCGACAAGACCATCGTGCTTTCCGTCATCACCCGCGACGAGTACCACCGGATCCGCGACATCATCGCCGAGGTCGACGAAGAGGCTTTCGTCTTCGCGTCCCCGGCTACCGAAATACAAGGCGATTTCACCACCCATTGGGAGGATGATTGATTCATGCGTATTCTCAAGAGCATCACCGCAGCCGTTTTTGTGATTTTGGCCCTCACTCTTGCGGGCTGTGAACTGACAGACCCCGAGAAGGACGAAAACCGGGCCCTTTTCGAAGAAGCGATCGAAGGCATCGAGGACAACTTCTACAAGGACATCTCCCGCGATGAACTCTACGAGGCCGCCATCCGCGGACTCTTCAACGCGCTGGAAGACCCCTTCAGCCGCTATATGACGGAAGAAGAGGCGAAACAGTTCCGCGAGGGGCTCGGTGAAGAGTTCGTCGGCGTCGGTGTGACCGTCGAGAACGTCGACGACAACGTCGTCGTCCGCAAGGTCTGGACGGATTCGCCCGCCGAGGCCGCCGGCATGCGGCCGGGCGACACCGTGACCCACATCGACGGGCGGGACTTCCGCCAGAAGACCTATCTCGACACCATCAACGCCCTCGTCGGTGAGGAAGGGACGACGGTCGAGATCGGCGTCCGCCGTCCGGGCGTGGAAGAGACCCTGTATTTCACCATGGAACGGGAACGGATCCCCAATCCGAGCGTGACCCATGAGACCTTCACCATCGAAGGCCGGACCATCGGCTATCTGAAGATCAACCAGTTCGGCGACAAGACCGCCGGCCTCGTCGAAGAGACGCTCGACATGTTCGAAAACGAGAAGGACATCGACGGCCTCGTCATCGACGTCCGCGACAACACCGGGGGCTATCTCACGAGTGTCAAGGCGATCCTGGACATGTTCCTCGCCGAAGGCGAACTGCCGATGTTCTCCATCGAACAGGTCATCGCCGGCACCCCGATCAGGCAAGACTACGAAGCGAGCGGCACGGAGACGAAACCCTACGACATCAAGGTCCTCATCAATGCTTATAGCGCCAGCGCCTCCGAGGTGTTCGCCATGGCGATGCTGGAGAAGGGCGGCTACGATGTCATCGGCATGCCCTCCTACGGCAAGGGCACGATGCAGATTCCCGTCCGTTTGGCCGACAACAGCCAACTGCACATCTCGGCCGGCCGCTGGTTCACCCCCGAGGGGACATGGATCCATTTCGACGGCGGTGACAAGGAACATGTCCAACCGACCGTCGAGATCGAGCAGAATCCCTACCACTACGCTTACAGCGTCCATCTCGCCGAAGACGAGACGCTGGGATACGACCTCGTCTCGACCAAGGTGGCCAACGTACAAAAGATCCTCTCCGCCCACGGCTATGACATCCGGACCGACGGCTATTTCGATGAGGCCACGGTCCTCGCCGTCGAGGACTTCCAAGCAGAATACGACCTTCCCGTGACGGGCGAGGTCGATGGCGAGACCGCACTCGCCCTCTCGGAGTTCCTCCTCTACTACCGCACCGACCATGCGACGGACACCCAACTTTCCGTCGCCCTGGACGAGTTCAGAGAATGATGCGGCTCAAAGACATCCGCTCGGCGGGCAAAAAGACGTTCACGATCGTGCTCGAAAAAGACGCCGAAGAACAAACACTCACGCTGCGCGAAGAGACCGTCGCGCAACACGGCCTTTTCGCGAAACCGAACCTGGATGAGAGCACCCTGGCAAGAATCCAAGCGGATGACGCCTTCTATCAAGCTTTGGCGAAAGCGCTCGATCTCCTCGCCCGCCGCGACCATTCCGAGGCCGCGCTGGCGCAAAAACTCGCCGCCCACGGCCGAAAGGTCGTCGACCGCGTCCTCGCCCACCTGCGGGAGATCGGCTATGTCGACGACGCGAAGATGATCCGCGAATGGTTCGAGGAAGCGCTCGCCTTCAGCCTGCAAGGACCGAAGAAGTTGCGCGAACGCTTCCTGAAAGAGGGCTTCTCCAAGGAACTCGTGGAGGAAACCCTCACCGCCTACGATGAAGCGACCCAAGAAGAAAAGGTCCGTGAACTCTTCGCGAAGACCCTGCGCACCCTGCCGCCGCTGCCGCCGAAAAAGGCGGAGGAGAAGCTCATGCGCGCCGCCTTGCGTCAAGGCTTCGCCTATGACATCTTGCGACCCATGGCGAGCGAAGCGCGGGAGCGTCTGGAAGAAGAGACGGACGTCGAGCCTCTCCTCTGCGAGAGGATTTCCGTCCTGGAAAGCAAATACCCCGGGAGAGACCACAAGACGAAAGAGCGATTCATGCAGAAACTCCTCCGGGAAGGGTTCCCCTACGAGCTTGTGCGGAAACATCTGGATCGGAAGGGAGGAAAAGACGCTGGATGACAATCTGAAACGGCAGTTCTTGCGTGGCGACATGGAAGACGCCTACCGGCATTTCGGCGCGCATGTCGTCAAAGACGACGAGGGGCGCGTCCGTTCCGTCCGTTTCACTGTGTATGCGCCCAATGCCCGCAGCGTCAGTGTCGTCGGCACCTTCAACGACTATGCACCCCATGCCCATGAGATGCGTTCGCTGGGAGAGGGGTTTTTCCGTCTGGAGATTGAAGAGGACCTCACGGGCCAAATGTACAAATACCTCATCCACACACAACAAGGCGAGAGGGTCTACAAGAGCGACCCCTTCGCTTTTGCGAGCGCCCGCCGGCCCGACACCCCTTCTAGGGTGACGGATCTGGAGACCCATGATTGGCACGATAAGGACTACATGGCCGCCCGCAAGAGAAAAAGGCCCTACGAGGCGCCGATCTCCATCTACGAGGTGCATCCCGGCAGCTGGATGCGCAAGCCCGACGGCGCCTTCCACAGCTATACCGAACTCGCCGAGAGGCTCATCGGCCATGTCAAGGAGCACGGATTCACCCACATCGAGCTCATGCCCGTCTATGAACATCCTTTCGACGGCTCCTGGGGCTATCAGGGAACGGGCTACTACAGCATCACTTCCCGCTACGGGGAGCCCACGGACTTCCTGCGTTTCGTGGACGCATGCCACCAGGAGGGCATCGGCGTCATCCTGGACTGGGTGCCCGGCCACATCGCCAAGGACGGCCACGGACTCTATCGTTTCGACGGCACCCACCTATACGAGTATGCCGACGCCGCCATCCGCGAGAACGAGGTCTGGGGCACGGCGAATCTCGACCTCGGCAAGGGCGAGACGCAGAGTTTCCTCATATCCAACGCCCGTTTCTTCTTGGAAAAATACCACATCGACGGCATCCGCGTCGACGCCGTCGCCAACATCATCCACCATCTCGGCGATCCCTCCCGCGGTCTGAACGAGGGCGGCATCGCCTTCTTGCGCAAACTCACGCGTTCCGTCTTCGCCCACCACGAACAAGCGATCCTCGCCGCCGAGGACTCCACCGCCCATCCGCTCGTGACCCATCCTGTCGAAAGCGGGGGCCTCGGCTTCAACTACAAATGGAACATGGGCTGGATGAACGACACGCTTTCCTACTTCCAAAGGGAGCCCGTCCACCGGAAGCACCACCACGACGAGATCACCTTCTCTTTGATGTATGCCTTCAGCGAGAATTTCATCCTGCCCTTCTCGCACGACGAGGTCGTGCACGGGAAGAAGACGCTCGTCGCCAAGATGCCGGGCGACTATTGGCAGAAGTTCGCGAACTACCGCGCGCTGCTCGGATGGCTCTACACCCATCCGGGCAAGAAGCTCCTCTTCATGGGCCAGGAGTTCGCCCAGATGGACGAATGGAAGGAATGGAGCGAGCTCGACTGGAATCTCCTCGCCTACCCGATGCATGAGGCCATCCGCCGGTATGTGCAAGATTTGAACGAGCTTCTGCGCACCGAGCCCGCCTTGCATGAAGTCGACCACGACCCCGCGGGCTTCGAATGGATCGACGCCGACAACGCGAAACAGAGCGTCCTCGCCTATCTACGCCGTGATAGGAAGCAAGAGGCGCTTGTCGTGGTCTTGAACCTGACGCCCGCGACCCACGACGATTTCCTCGTCGGGGTGCCCGAAGCGGGCACCTACAAGGAAATCATGAACAGCGACAAAGCGACCTACGGCGGCAGCGGCATCGCGAATCCCCCGCTCGCGACTAGGAAACGACCCGCACATGGAAGAAAACAAGCCGTGAGCATGAGACTCGCGCCCCTTTCCGTGACGATTCTGAAACGGGAGGCATGAGATGAAAACGGAGACCATCGCCATGGTGCTCGTGGGCGGAAGAGGGAGCCGTCTCCGCCCCATCACCGAAAGGAAGGCCAAACCGGCCGTGACCTTCGCGGGGAAGTACCGCCTCGTCGATTTCGTCCTGAGCAATCTCGCCAACGCCATGATCAACACCGTGGGCATCATCACCCAGTATGAGCCCCACTCCCTCATGGACTACATCGGCCTCGGCAGCAGCTGGGACCTCGATGTGAGCGAGGGCGGCGTGCACTTCCTCACCCCCTACACGGACAAAGAAGGGGAGAAGTGGCAGAAGGGGACGGCGCACGCCATCCGCCAGCATCTCCATTTCGTCCGGACACACGACCCGGAATACGTGCTCGTCCTTTCGGGCGACCACATCTACAAGATGGACTATCGGAAGCTCATAAGGACACATGAAAAGCGGCGGGCCGATTTCACCATCGGCATCTTCACCCCGCATGACGAGCTCTCCCGCTACGGGGTCCTCACCGTCGACAAGGACGGCTTTGTCGAGGGGTTCGAAGAGAAACCGGACGACCCGCGGGGGGATTACGCCTCGATGGGGATCTATCTCTTCAACCGGGAGACCTTGGAAAGGATCCTCGCCAACGGTCTCGAGGAGGGCTTCGATTTCGGCAACGACATCATCCCCAAGGCGCTCGAAGAGGGATACACCATCGCCGCCCACGAGTTCAAGGGGTATTTCCGGGATGTGGGCACGATCGAGAGCCTCTATGAAGCGAACATGGACTTGATCGACCATCCGGAGTATCTGATGTTGAATGATTATCGGCATCTTCCCGTCTTCACCCGCTCGAGCAACCTGAGCCCCCATCACGTCATCAGCAAGGACGGCATCACCGACGCCCTGGTGAGTGACGGCTGCATGATCGAGGGTAGGGTCCGTCGCAGCGTCCTCTCGGGCAATGTCATCGTCAAAAGGGACGCTTCTGTCGAGGGCAGCCTCCTTTTCGAAGGGGTCGTCGTCGGCGAGAAAGCGACCTTGAAGAACGCGATCGTCCTCGAAGGGACGGTCATCCTCCCCGACACCGAACTCGTGTTCGACACGCCCACGGTCATCGACAACGAACGTCTCTGGGAGTTCGGAGGTGGTCGCCGTGCGTGACCTCTCGCTCGTCATCGACGCCACGAGCCGCGGCGCCTTCGAGAAACTCACCCAGCACCGGATGCCCGGGGCTCTCCCCTTCGCCGGGAAATACCGCCTCATCGACTTCGCCCTTTCCAACGCGAAAAACGCCGGCGTCGTCAATGTGGCGATCTTCCCCTGGGGGAACTACCGTTCGTTGCAGGACCATATCGGCAGCGGGAAACGTTGGAATCTCGACCGCCGCCGCGACGGCCTTTTCATCCTCCCGCCCAAGAACATGATGTTGCCGACGGAGGAATCGCTCACCTTCCAGCGCATGCACGAACACATCGAATTCTTCCGCCGGAGCACCCAGAAGTATTTCCTCTTCACTCCGGCCTCGATCGTCTGGAACGCCGATCTGGAAAGAATCGTCGAGAGACATATCGCCAGCCAGGCGGAAGTGAGCGAAATCCGCACGGAAAAAGGCCGCCTGCAGACTTTCATCATGAGCCGGGACTTCCTCATGAAAAGAATCGAGGAATATGACATCATCCCCTACAAGACGCTTTCCGACCTCGTCGACCGGGACGAGCGCATCAAGGTGAACACCATCTTCCATGAGGGATACGCACGGATGGTCACGAACCCGGTGAACTATCTCGCCGCCAACCTCGACATGTTGAAATTCGAGGTCGGCCGGACCGTGTTCGCGGCGGATGCTCCCGTCGTCAGCAAAGAGAAGACCGCGCCCCCGGCCCGCTACCTGCCGGGCAACGAAGTCGAGAACACGCTCGTCGCGAGCGGCTGTCTGATCCAAGGAAGCCTCAAGGACAGTGTCGTGAGCCGCGATGTCATCATCAAGAAGGATGCGCGGATCGAGGATTCCTTCCTCATGAACAATGTCGTCGTCGAAGAGGGCGCCATCATCAGACACGCCGTCTTGGACAAAGAGACCGTCGTCAAGAGGGGCACCCTCGTAGAGGGCACCCGCCAGCAGCCTTATGTGACGGAGAAGCGGCAGGTCGTCACCGACCAGAGCGGTCTCGCCGTGCTGCATGTCGCCGCCGAGGCGCACCCCTTCGTCAAGACGGGCGGCCTCGCCGATGTGATCGAGGGCCTCTCGCGCGCCCAGAGTAAACAAGGCATCGAGACGGCCGTCGTGCTGCCTTTGTACAAATCGGTGAAGGACACCTATTCGGAGACCTACCGGTATGTCATGACCGAGACCTTCGACTTCCAAGGGGAGCCGGAGAAGATCCGCGTCTATCAAATCCAGCGGGACAAGGTCCATTTCTACTTCATCGAACATTTCCGCTACTTCGAAAGGGACGAAATCTACGGCTATGAGGACGACTGTCTCCGTTTCGCCTTCTTCGCCCATGCCGTGGCGAAAGTCCGGAAAACGATCGGTCCCTTCGACCTTTTGCATCTGCATGATTGGCACACGGGCCTCCTTCCGGGCCTTTTGCAAGAAGAAGAGGACGCTCCTCCCACCCTGCTCTCCATCCACAACATCGACTATCAGGGCGTCTGCACCCGGGATGCTCTCGAAGGCCTCTATCCCTCCGCGGGTCTGAAACACAACGTGAATTTCCTCGAGGAGGGCATCCAGACGGCGACGAAGCTCGCCACCGTCTCTCCGACCTACCGCGACGAACTCCGTTATGAATATTACGGCAAGAACCTCACCGAGGCCCTCTTGCGCCGGGACAGGGATTTCTACGGGGTGTTGAACGGCGTCTCGAAAAAGATGAACCCCGCGAACGACTCCTTGATCGAAGCGCCCTACGACATCGCGAGCATCGAGAAGAAACGGTTGAACAAGCGCGCCCTGCAGAAGAAGATGCGGCTCACGCCCGGCGACGACAAGTTCGTCATCGGCATGGTGGGCCGGATCACCGAACAGAAAGGGTTCCCGATCCTCATCGATTGTCTGCGGAGTTTCCTCGCCACCCACACCGACGTCGAATTCGTCCTTTTGGGGCAAGGGGAGGAAAAATTCATCGAAAGACTGCAAGGGATCGCCCGGGACCATCCCCGTCGCATGCGCTTGAACATCGGCTTCGACGCGGCCATCCCCAACGAGATCTATGCCGGCGCCGACGCCTTCCTCATGCCTTCGCGGGTCGAGCCCTGCGGCCTTTCCCAGATGATCGCCATGCGTTACGGCACCGTGCCCATCGTCAGAAAGACCGGCGGGCTCGCCGACAGTGTGACGGATTTCGACCCCGTGACCAAGAAGGGGAACGGCTTCACCTTCTTCCACTATGATTCGCAGGTGCTCGAAGAGCGACTGAAAGACGCCCGCCGCGTCTTCAAAGAGCGAAAAGACGACTGGGCCGCCATCATGAGGCAGGGGATGCGCGCCGATTTCAGCCTCGAACGGCAAGCCCGGAAGATTCTGGAGATATACCAGAGCATCCTGTCCGATTGACCTATGACAGAAAGGATGATTCAGTCCATGCACGCCTTCAAGGACAAAGAGACATTCAAACGGCACTTCGAGGACCGTCTGATGAAACGCTACGTCACGACGCTCGAAGAAGCCTCCGAACGGCAGGCCTATCAGGTCCTCGCCGAACTGTTGAGCGAAGCGATGAACGTCCAATGGCGGAAGAACCTCGAAAAGAGCGAAGAAAGCCCGCAAAAAGAGGTGCACTACTTCTCGATGGAATTCCTCACGGGGAGACTCATCACCTCGAACCTCGCCAATATGGGACTACGCGAACTCGTCCGGGGAGCTTTCGCGGATCTGGGTCTCGACTTGGAAAGAATCGAGCGGAAAGAAGTCGATCCCGGCCTCGGTAACGGCGGCCTCGGCCGCTTGGCCGCGTGTTTCCTCGATTCCATCGCCTCTCTCGGCTACAAGGGCCACGGCAACGGCATCCGCTACCGTTACGGCTTCTTCGAGCAGGCCATCGAAGACGGCTACCAGGTCGAGAAGCCGGATGATTGGCTGAAGGACGACTTCGCCTATGAGATCCGCCGCGACGAAGAGGCCTTGGACATCCCGCTCGGCGGCGAGGTCTTCCATGAAGGCGGAAAAGCCCGCTATGAGCCGGAAGAGAGAATCCGTGCCGTGCCCTACGACATCCCCGTGCCGGGCGAAGGGAACGGCATCGTGAACACGCTAAGACTTTGGAACGCCGAGCCGAGCGACACGCTGCCGGATGAGGCCGACCCGATCGCCTACAACGAGGAACTCCGCAACATCAGCGCCTTCCTCTATCCCGACGACACCACCGAGGAGGGGAAGATCCTCCGCATCAAACAACAATACTTCTTCACCGCCGCCGGCGTGCGAAGCATCCTGAAGAAACATTTCGAAAGACACGGAACCCTGGAAAACCTTCCCGACTACCATGTCTTCCAGATCAACGACACCCATCCCGCCCTCATCATCCCCGAGCTCATGCGCATCCTGGTGGACGATCACGAGTTTTCTTGGGAGAAGGCCTGGAAGATCACGAACCAAGTCTCCGCCTACACCAACCACACGATTCTCGCCGAGGCTCTGGAAAGATGGCCCGTGGCCCTGCTCCAACCCACGCTGCCGCGGATCTATCAGATCATCGAAGAGATCAACCGCCGCTATTGCACCCATCTTTTGGACGAGTTGGGCTATGATGAAGCGAAAGTCCGCCGTCTCGCCATCATCAGCGACGGGGAGATCAGGATGGCCCACCTTTGCATCGCGGGGAGTTTCAGCGTCAACGGGGTGGCGAAGCTCCACACGGACATCTTGAAGAAACACGAGATGAAGGAGTTCTACGCGCTCTATCCCGACAAGTTCAACGCCAAGACGAACGGCGTCACCCATCGCCGCTTCTTGAAACACATCAACCCGCGCCTTTCCGCTCTCCTGGATGCAAACGCTCCGGGATGGGACAAGAACCCCGCGAAGCTGGCGGACCTCTCGGCGAAGAAGGACGACCACGAGACGCAGGAGGCGCTCGCAAGGATCAAGCGTGAGAACAAAGAACGTCTCGCGGATAGAATTGAGAAAGAACAAGGCATCCGCCTCGATCCCGAAAGCATCTTCGACGTGCAGATCAAGCGCCTCCACGAATACAAGCGCCAGCTCATGAACGCCCTCCACATCCTCATGGTCCACAACCGGCTGAAGACGGATGTGGCTTTCAAAAAACAATACGTCCCCCACAGTTTCATCTTCGGGGCGAAGGCGGCCGGCGCCTACCACTATGCCAAAAAGATCATCAAGCTCCTGAATTCCATCGCCCGCGTCGTGAATGCGGATGATGACACGAACGGTTTGTTGAAAGTGGTCTTCGTCGAGAACTACAACGTCACCTATGCCGAGGACATCATCCCCGCGACCGACATCAGCGAGCAGATCTCGACCGCCTCCAAAGAGGCTTCCGGCACCGGCAACATGAAACTCATGATGAACGGCGCTTTGACGCTGGGCACCCTTGACGGCGCCAATGTGGAGATCGCCGAGCTCATCGGGGACGAACACATCGAGATCTTCGGCATGGAGGCCGACGAAGTGACCGCCCATTACGAAAAGCACGACTACGACCCGATGAGGATCTATGAGAACGACAAAGAGATCAAGAACGCCGTGGACATGTTGACGAGCGGGTTCTTCCCCGGCGTCGCCAAGGACGAGTTCCGGGAGGTCCGCGACAAGCTCCTCTACGAGGACCGCTATTTCGTGCTGAAGGATCTGAGAAGCTATCTGCAGGCCCACGAGAGAATGAACGAACGCTACAAGGACGCTCACGGCTGGCAAAGGAGCGCCATCGTCAATATCGCCAAGAGCGGGTATTTCTCGAGTGACCGGACCATCGCGGACTACGTGAGAGACATCTGGAAGCTGGAACGGTTCGCCCTCGACGATTGATGCGCACATCTTTTGAATTGCGCGGGAATTTCCGTTATCTTTGAAGAAGACAATAACCGGAGGTGCAAGGAATGAAGAAATACGACAACGAGTTCTATGTGACCGCCGCCAAGGTCGGCAAACAGGCCCCCCGCTTCGAGATGGAGGCCGTCATGCCCAAAGGGGAGGGGACGGAGCGTTTCGGCAGGGTCCGTCTCGACGATTTCCTCAATGAAGGGAAATGGGTCGTGCTCTATTTCTATCCCCTCGACTTCACGTTCGTCTGTCCCACCGAGATCCAGCGTTTCAACGAACTGAACGAGGCCTTCGAAGACAAGGGTGCGGTGCTTGTGGCCGCCTCGACCGATTCGGTCTTCTCCCATCTGGCCTGGCAAGAGACGGGCGCATTGGGCCGTCTCGAACACATCCACGCCGCCGACAACAACCACACGGTGAGCGAGGCCTACGGCGTGCTGGACGAGGAGAAGGGCGTCGCCTGGCGGGGCACTTTCATCATCGCCCCGAACGGCATCTTGAAGAGCGCCCACGTGAACCACGGCGAAGGCGGCAGGAACGTCGACGAGGTGCTCAGGACCCTCGAGGTCTTCCAACACGAAGCCGAAGGGAAGCTCGTACCCTGCAACTGGAAGCCGGGCGAGGGTTTCGTCGGCGACAAGGATTGACACATAGAACGCCCCGTTGCCGGGGCGTTTTTCTTTGGA
>PUMR01000032.1 GCA_003551455.1 Mollicutes bacterium
CGTGTTCCATCAAAAGATGTCCGCTTCCGGTGGCCGCATAGTCTCCTTCGATGATCACCGTGCTTTGGTTGAGGGCGAGATGGGTGGAAGTCTGTGCCATGTCCCCCGACACGGTGAGGTCAAACCCGTTCAAGTCGAACGTGCCGCCATAGAGCATGAGGTCCCCTTCGACGGTGAGTTCGTGCGATAGCGTGTAATTGGAGCGGAGCGTGAGGTCGCCCGGCCAGATGTGGCCGATGATTGTCGCCGACACGATCGGTCGGATCTCTCCCGTGAACGCGGTCGTTGCGAACTCGATCGTGCCGCGGAAACGGGTCTGGTTCGCGAAGTGGATGTTCTCGGGGTTATCTAAACGAACATGCTGGAAATAGGATTGGTTGAAATCACGCATGTCGACTTCTTGTTCTTCCGTGCCGTTAAAGATGACAAGATGATTGTCGGAGGGACGGAAATTGTCGCGGGTGTGAACCGAATACTGATGGATGTACACGTCTTTTCGGAGTTCGAGGATCCCCTCGGTCAAAGTGCTCCCACCGGCGGTGAAGGTGAAATCGCCCTTGACAATGACGTGGTCGTCTTCTTGTTCCATCAAAAGATGTCCGGTTCCGGTAGCCGCATAGTCCCCTTCGATGGTCACCGTGCCGCCGTTCACGAGTAGCGAACCGGCACCCTGCAAGAGATCCCCTTGCACGGTGAGGATGCGTTGGTTGACGTCCAGGGTGCGCGAGGAAAGGGAGAGATCCCCTGTGACTTCCAAGTCATGGGTGAGAGTATAGTTATCATAGATGGTCAAATCGCCTTGCCAAACACCTCCGCTCACTGTCGCTGCGCCACTCAGCACAGGATCTCCCGTCGTGAAACCGCTCGTGAAGGTCACCGAGTCGCGGATGATGGCCCGGCTGCTGAAATGGACACCGGCAGTATTGTCGATCTCCAGACGCCAGATGCGATGCTGTGAACTGTGGGGATATTGAAAATACACCGTCTGGACGGCGCTTCCCTTGAATCGCACTGTGTGGCTTCCCGAGGGCAGGAAATTGTCGCGGGTGTGTGTCGAGACGCGAAAAACAGAAAAATCCCCGCCGACTTCTAAAGTGCCGGCGGTCAGTTCGCTGCGGGCGCGGTAGGTGAAATCCCCGGTCACCATGAGGCCGTCATAGACGCTTTCCATGTAGAGCCAACCGCCGTTCATCTCGAAGTCACCGGCGACAATCAAAAGGCCTTCGCTGATGCGGAGCGTGCCCGAGTTCTGCGTGAAATCTCCATTGATCGTCAGGGTGTATCCGTTCAAATCCAACGTTCCCGAAGATAGCACGACATCATCATCGATCGTTTCATGCTTCGTCAAGGTCCAGTCACTATCGATTGTCATCGCCTTGACCGCTGGTAAATCCATCAAGAAAAACAGGAACATGAAACAAACAACGAGGATGACAAATCTCCGTAAGCTTCTTTTCCCCATCAAACCACCTCTCAAATCGAATTGAGAGCCCTCCCTTGCGCTTGTGTATTCACTATCCCTCTTTTATTATACCTTGGCGTTATTCGGTATGATAAACGTTATCTTCAGGTATATGGAAGTTATTATCAGGGATGTGCGGTGACCGGCTGAGATGTCATATAATTCGATGCATCCGTGAGAAACACATCGTTCTATGCCTTGTTCCCGCAAGAGAGGGGTTTTTCTGTCCGCCGATGAAGAGAATGCATGACCGACCCTGCGGCTCAGGGTCCGAGAAAGCTCTTGTATATCGGTATCGGCGTGTCCTCGCATATGATAGTATGAGGTTGAATCGAGGGAGGGTGAGTATTGATCATGGAACAATATGTCAAAGAACAGAGAGCCTACTTCCATAGCGGCGCGACCAGGCCCTACGCTTTCCGCAAAGAACAATTGCTCCGCTTGCGGCGGATGTTGAAAGAGAATGAGGAGGCGCTCTTGGACGCCTTGAAGAAAGACTTGCACAAATCACCATTTGAGGCTTATGCCACGGAAATCGGCATCCTTCTTCATTCAATCAACCACACCCTGAAACATCTGAAACGCTGGATGAAGGGAAGACGGGTGAAACGACCGCTCTTTCTCCGCTTCGCAAAGGCCGGGGTGGAATATGAGCCCAAGGGCACGGTGCTCATCATCGGTCCCTACAACTATCCTCTACAACTCTTGGTGGAGCCCTTGATCGGGGCTCTCGCAGCGGGAAACACGGCAATCGTGAAACCGTCCGAGTTTCCCGCGCACACGGAGAAACTCCTCGCGAGACTCGTAAACGAAACCTTCGACCCCCGGCTCGTCCATGCCGTCACAGGCGGTGTGGAAACCACGCAAGAACTCTTAAATATGCCTTTCGACCACATCTTCTTCACCGGTAGTACCCGGGTGGGACGCATCGTCTATCAAGCGGCCGCCGAGAATCTCGTCCCCGTCACCCTCGAGCTCGGCGGCAAGAGCCCTTGCATCATCGATGAGAGCGCAAAACTTGCTGTCGCCGCCAGACGCATCGTCTTCGGCAAGCTCTTGAACGCCGGCCAGACCTGTATCGCTCCCGATTACCTCCTGGTCGACAAGAAGGTGAAGGGCGATTTGATCCGCCATCTGAAAGCGACACTCGAAGCGTTTTATCCCGACCCCGAGAAAAGCCTGGGCCGCATCATCAACGACAAGCATTTCGAGAGAATCGTCTCTTTGATCGATGAGGACAAGGTCGTCTACGGGGGTGAATATGACAAAAAGAGCCGTTACATCGCGCCCACCATCCTTGATGGCATCACCTTCGAGGATGCCGTCATGCAAGAGGAGATCTTCGGCCCGTTGTTGCCCATCATCGCCTATGAGGATCTCGAGGAGACCATCGAGACGCTGAAGGAGAAGCCCGCCCCGCTCGCCCTCTATGTATTCACAGAAGATAAAACGGTGGCGCGAAAAGTCGTCGCGAACGTCCCCTTCGGCAACGGCGCCGTCAACGACACCATCTACCAAGTCGCGAACCCCCATCTTCCCTTCGGCGGGAGGGGTCAAAGCGGCATCGGCCACTATCACGGCAAGGCTTCCTTCGAGGCCTTCTCACACCGGAAGAGTCTCGTGGAAAGAAGCACGAAATTCGATCCCGCCATCGCCTATCCTCCTCACACCAAAAGAAAGATGACCTGGATACGGAGACTCATGGGGTGAGACGCATTGTGCGCTCACCCTGGCATATCGCGGATGAGCGCAAACTTTGATCGCGAGAAGACATCTAGGTTTTTTATATTGCGTTACTTTGGAATTTTTTTATTTAGGAACATATAATTGGAGTATCAAGCGAGGAAGGAGGCAATGATGAAAAAGACACTGTTGGCTTCCCTGTTGCTTTTCGGGCTGTTCTTGCTTGCCGCGTGTAACGGGAACGACCTGAATGACCGGACTCCCAATGACAACGACAATGGCAACAACGAAGAATTGCGGGAGTTCACGCTGGCCGAACTTTCCGAATATGACGGTCTTGACGGCCGTGACGCCTATGTGGCCGTGGACGGCTATGTCTACGATGTCACCGCTTCGGCCTATTGGATCGATGGCGAACA
This sequence comes from Mollicutes bacterium, assembly GCA_003551455.1. The sequence goes on from PUMR01000032.1 coordinate 3,565, forward strand.
CCAGGGGGATATCCGGGCCGGACAGGATCTGACATACGAGATCGACAACGTTTCTCCACACGGACGGAGCAATCTCGACAATGTCCCGAAAATCGGCATCCTCGTGGATGACGACAACGATACAGACAACGGCTACGGCTATTGATCCCTTTCCACAATACGACACCGAAAAAGACGCTTCCCGCACCGATGTGCCGGGAAGCGTCTTATTCGTGGCGCTGATTCAAGAGGGTTTCATCTTGCGATAGAGCTTTTTCGCCTGGCGGATGACATCCTCGGCGAGGGTGCCGGTGAAACTGAAGGCCTCGTATTCGAGAAAACGGTGTCTGTCGGTGCCTTTGAACTGTTTTTTCAGGGCTTTGGCCATGGGAACGGGGCCGCACAAGAAGACGCCGGGCCTTCCTGTAAGATCGAGATCGGCGACTTGCAGGAAGCCGTCCTTGTCGCTTTCGGAAAAGTGGAAAGTGAAATTGTCCCATTTTTTGGCGAGTTCACGGAGATATTCCACATGCACGGCCTCTTCTTTCGTCCTGACCGAATAATACAGGGTGATGTGCTGGTCGGGCTTTTCCAAAGAGCGCAAGTGGCTCAAGAAGGGCGTGATGCCGATGCCTCCCGCCAGCCAGACTTGCGGGGAGGGCGCATCATCGAAGGTCATGTGGCCGTAGGGCTTGGTGATACGGATAATGTCGCCTTTTTCCAGATGGTCCTTGATCGCCTCGGTGAAATCGCCAAGCGCTTTTATCGTGAAAAAGATGGACGACGCCGTTCTCCCCGAAATCGAGAAGGGATGGGACACCCCGTTGAACGGGGGTTTGGCAATCTTCACGAAGGCGAACTGGCCCGTCTTGAAAGTGTAGGGCCCATCGAGCTCGACTTCTACTTCGGTCACATCAGGGGCCGCCATGGTCTTTTTGACCACCCGGCCTTGGTGCACGAAGGCCGTCCTGCGGTAGACGAAAATCATATAGACACTCGAGAGAAGACCGACAAGGACCATGGCCATCATCCAGACGCCGAGGAGACTGAACGACAAAAGATCATAGGCACTGAGAGCAAAGGCGTGGTAGACGGCGATCAAGTAGGGGATGAGAAGCAGGCGGTGGATATAGCGCCAGTGTTCATATTTCAGGTATTTGGCCAACAAGGCGACGATGGTCAGGCCGATAAAAAGATTCCGCGCCCAGCGCCCGGCAAAAGCCGGGTCGATAGGCAGATCGGCGCGGAAATAATAGACGATCAAGTAGGAGAGCTGCGCGTGCAAAAAAATGGCGAGCACCGTAATCAAAGCCAGCCAGCGGTGGGTCGCATAGACGTTTTCCAACCCGGTGAAAAGCCAGGTGACAAAGCGGTTCTTCGTCGCGAGAAAAAAGACCAGCGTGAACCAGAGCAAAAGGTTGGCCCCCATCATCTGGCCGATGGTGCTTTCGAGGGTCTGGCCGATGATCGGTTCGGCACTGAGCCAAAGAAAGGCGTTCAACGCCATCAAAACGACGATGAACAAAAGCCCCTTCCAGGAAGTCCGCATGTATTTCATGTCCTCACCCTCCGTATCCGTCTTTGTGTCCATTCTATCAGAATTGCCGGATTCTACGTTGTATCATGCCTGATGCTTTCAAAAATCCGCGGGAATCATGTGCAAGACCTTTTACATCGGATCCGAAACTATTTATAATGAGCTTGCGGGGATGTCTTCAATTTACGTGCCATGCCCGCAAAAAAAAGAAACCGTAAAGGGGAGAATCTCATGAAAAAAGTAGCTATCCTGGTAGCGAACGTCTTCGAGGACAACGAACTCTTCTATCCGTACTTCCGTCTGTTGGAAGAAGGCTACACCGTCGATCTCGTGGGCGCCGAGGCGGATATCGTCTACAAAAGCAAAAACGGTGCGCCCGTGAAAAGCCACAAAGCCGCCAAGGACGTCTCCGCCGAAGACTATGACGCCGTCATCGTTCCCGGCGGCTATTCACCCGACCAGATGCGCCGGTCCAAAGCGATGGTCGACTTCGTCAAAGCCGTGGACAAAAGGAAAAAGCCCATCGCCGCCATCTGTCACGGGCCGTGGATGATGGCCTCCGCTTGCGACCTCAAAGGACGCACAGTCACCGGCTTCGATTCGATCAAGGACGACATGGTGAACGCGGGCGCCGCCTTCGTCGATGAAGAGGTCGTCGTCGACGGCCACCTCATCACTTCGAGGACACCGAAGGATCTGCCCGCCTTCTCCAAAGCCATCCTGCAAGCCTTGAAGTGAGCTGACATCCGGCTCTCGACGGTCAAAGAGCCCCCAAAAGGACCTCATGCCCATTTTGACATGAGGTCCTTTTCTTTGTGGCGATGGCAGTTGCAGGATGTTGGATGATGTGTCCTATCATCATGCACCTTCTTTCTCGAGCATCTCGAAGACCAACAGGGCGACCACGAATAGCCATGCGACGAAAGCCAAAAAGACGATGCCGATGCCGAGGTTGTCATGGACGTCGCGGGCAAAGAAGAAGCCGCCGAGCATGACCAGAGGCAGGCTCGTGGTGAGCGCCGAAAGACCGATGATCCGTTTCATTGTGTACACCCCCTTCATGTCCGATCAGATGCGTTCCATCAATCGACAAAGATGAATTCGGGTGGTTCCCCTTCGACTTCACCGATATCGTCGAACACCAGCACCATGGCGAGAAAGGGGTAGCAATTGCCATCCTTTCTTTCTCCATCGTTTCCATGGGTGATACGACAGTCCATCAGGTTGAAACGGACGGTTATGACACCGTCGACGGCGGCGATATGAAAATAGCGGAAGTTCAGCGTGCCCCCGTCCGTGAAGGCCAGCCATTCCTCACGCTGTGCATCGCGAAGCACGGCGGATGTGAGGAGTGAGGACGGTGCCGTGAACCGCTCGTTCTCTTCATCATGGACAAACCAAGCCGGGTCGATCCGTTGCCACTCGATGAGGTCAATAATATAGATGTGCTCCCCGTCATATTCACGACAACGCCAAGCGCCATCATCGGGGCCACAGATGTGATATGCGTCGTCTTGGTGGATAATATATACTTCTTCTTGGGAGTCCGGTACTTCATCTTCGGGAATCTCCACTCTGTAGATACCTTGTCCCATGACTTCGAAGAAAAAGCGCATATTTTCCATTCCTTCGAGTCCACTGACAACATCCACCTCCATGGTGTGTTTCTCCATACCGGTCAACTCGTCGAGGATGTGTCCCACGCCTTCTTTCTCGGCCCAGGGCAACCGATATTCCAAGAGCGGGTTCGGCTGCAAGATGAGCGCCGTCCCTCCGAAACCGAGCAAGACACCGACAAAAATCATGAAACCCGCTTTCCACCTACCCATGATACCCCCCTATTTGGTTTTCGTTTCTCGCCCTTACCGGAGCATGCTTATGTCATGACATACCGCCGTGAATAAAGGACCATCATATATTATCATTTTATCATCAAAAACGGAAAAAGGGTATTCATCGCAGAGAGAAGGGCAAGATAAACGTTCATGATTGTATTGTTCTTTCGTAATCGCCGTCCGCCAAAAAAGCCGCAAAGCAAGAAACTTTGCGGCTTCTTGGCATTCCCTTGTCCTTGTTCAGTAGTATATCACTCTGAATGGGGATCGACGGGTGGGTCGGGGAGAATGGCATGAGATGCCAGCAGTCGCGGATAATAATTGGGGTCGGTCATTGTTGTCCACACATCCGGTAAGTCCAAATCGCACATGTTACCTTCGGCGGCGGCTCCTTGCATATCCTCCGTTCAAGGCGCGAGTACCACGGTTACCGGTCACATTGGCCTCTTTCATGTACAAATCGTGAATGACAGTGGGGCTGTCGCTATCGCTAATACCGACATGGCCGAAGCGGCTGACGAGAATCGTTTTATTCGTTTCCCCGTTTGTTTCTTTCCGGTCTCATCGACACGAGTGAGCGGTCTCATTCCGCTTCGTGTTCGCTCAAGGGACGGATGTGGTCGGTCATGGCCAGCCATTGCGAATGGGTCTTGTAATCTTCGACCAATTCGTCGGGGACATAGATCTCCAGCCCTTCGTTCGTATTGTCGAAAGCGCCGAAGCGCATGGTCACGACGTCGGGATGCAGGATGACGAGGGTCTCGAAATCCGGGGTGTTCGCGAAGGCCCCCTCTTGGATCTCGCCGATGTTCTCGTGCAAGGTGAGTGTTCGCAAAGCGGAGAACCTGAACATTCTCCAAGGTACATACTCGAGATTCGCCGGAAGGTCCACCGTCTCGATACCGCTTCTCTTGAAAACACGGGGGCCCATGTTCTCCACCTGGTCGGGAAGGATGACGGTCTCCAGGAGCACGTTTTGGAAAGCGCCGTCCTCGATGGTGTGCACACCTTCGGGAACGACGATCTCTTTGAGTTTGCCGACCGGTTCGGGAGCCACGTTGTAGAAAGCGCCGCGACGGATGATGCGCAACGATTCGGGAAGATGGACGTGTTCGAGGTGCAAAGCCCGGCTGAAGGCGAAGGCCCCGATTTCTTCCAGTCCTTCAGGCAGGATGGCTTCTTCGATGTTTTCATCCGCCATGAGCACCCAGCCGGCGAAAGTGCCGAAGAACACATACGGTACGTCTGTGCCTTCGTATTTCTCGTTTTGGGAATCGGCGGCGAAGAACCGGCCGTAATCATCATAGGTGAAATGGACCCATATGCCTACGGCATCCGGGAGGGAGACCCGGGCATTCCCCGACAAGAGGCGCCAGTCGGCGGCGGGGACATCCGCTTGTGTCTCTCCTTCGGCTCCTTCGAGCCACATGCCCGCAAGATGGATTTCATCATCCTCGGCACCTTGCATGTCCATGTGCAACGCCCCCGCGAAGCCGGGCTCGATGGCGAAAGTGTGGACACCTGTGGAAGTGACGGTGCCGATCGAGGGGCCGCCGCCGGCAAGGCGGAAGGTGATTTTCGCATCGGCGGCGATTTTCTCCACGTCGATTGCGAGGGTTCCGCCGGCATAGGCGCTCCAGTCCAAGTCCTTCCCGTTATCGAAATAGGCGGTCCCATAGTCGTGGGTGATGCGGATTTCCATGATTTGACCTTCATGACAGACCTGGCGGTCGCCTCGGGGCGAAAAGTACAGACACTCGCCCTCGATATTCGCAAGGCTCCCTTCGACGATATGTTCTTCTACATAGCTGTAGGCGAGATAGAGACCGCTCTCTTCGTCGTAGTCTTCATAGCGGGCGTATTGTTCGATGTCCTCATAGCGGTCATAATGACCGAAAGTCTCCAATAGCGGAATGCGGGGCGGAAGGGTCGTGTATCCGTCCGGATCGAGAGCGTCTTTGGAGGCTCTGACAACATAAGCCTCGTGCACCATGTCCAACCGGAACAGCAGGATCCAGGCCTCCTTCTCTTCGTAGAACCATTCGAATCCACCCTCGTTCAGGCGCAATCGCGCCTCTTCGGGATCGAATGCACCTTCATGGAGGGCGATGAGCGCCGCGTTGGCGATGAGGGGGGAATATTCGTCTTCTTCGTCAAGACGCCAGAGCACATGGTCGGCGTCTTGGTCGATCTCGCCCGGCCGTTCTTCTCCGGGTTCGCTCAAAAGCGCGAGATCGAGCACCTTGAGCCAATCATCCCCTTCATCGATGCGACTGGCGAGGTGACCCTCTTTCTCTTCGACATAGACGCCGAAGTCGTCGTCGGTGCGACGGCAGGCAAATAGGGAGAAAACAAGAAACAGCACCATGACCATAAGACCCAGTGACCTTTTCACATTGACTACCTCCTCGTTTGTGTTCTTACACTTTCACCATGATGATGGCAGGCTTCCTGAATCAAGAGACCGGTTCCATCATGAAAGTCCTTGTCCGATCGCTCGCAAGGAGACACCTATGGACCTGTTCACGCTCGGGCAGACCTTCCGGGATGGAAAATCCCCCTGGGACGAGGTCGGCGCGCCCTTCCGCGATGGTCGTACTTTCAACGTTTCGATGATGTAGTGGATTCGTCGATTGCATCTGTTCTCTCCCATACTACCAAGAGGAGCCCCGGGTGAAAAGCGCGGATATGTCGTAGGTTGTCAAAAAGCAACGGTTCCCATTCTCAAAAAAGGATGGGTCTCTCGATCGTTAAAACGGCGGCTTATGATAGTCCTCACCCTTGATTTTCGCTTTGAGGCGGGCGATGAGGTTCCAGATGTATTTCACGACATATTGGAACAAGACGACGGCGACGCCGATGAGGATGTAGATGGCGAAGACATCCCGGACTTGCGGGCTGAAAACGGAAAGGAAAAGCGAAAGCATGGCATCACCTACTCGTCTTTTGGTTTCTTCGGGACCTGGAGCGAACGCTATCATGGTTGTTCAATTTGATTATACAATATTATTTATATTATTTCAATTATTTATTTTCATTTTTCTACATTATTTTTCAAGTTTTTCATTACAGATTACAGAGGGCGCAGGCGCGCAATCTTCCCTTTTTGTGCCGATTCATATGCATAAAAAAGCAACCCGGTCACTCATTCCTTCCCTCGCGCGATAGGAGACATGTCTTGACGAACAGGAGCCCAAAAGCAGGAGCCCAAAAGACAAAGAAGAATGCCCCGGATCAGTCCGGAACACTCCTCTCGTCTCTTCCTTCCTTCTATGCGGCGGTGCGGGTTTCGGTACCGGGTATCTTATCTCAGCGCGGATAGAGGTCGCCGGTCTCGTCGGTGTCGATCATGGCCCGGCGGTTGCGCTGTCTGACCATGAGGTCGTGATAGCGTTCGGGGTCGGCGCTGATGGCTTGGACCATGCTTTCGACATACCCTTCGAAGTCCGTCTCGCAAAAGCCCTCTTCACACTGTTGGGTATGGAGGGCGAAGAGCCTGTCACCGGTCGTGGCGAGATGTTTCTCCTTGGCGTGGAGGTAGAAATACAGATGTTCATTGAGTTCGGGCACGAAACGGACGGCCAGGCGTTCGGGATCCTTCTTGCGCAATACGACGCCTTCTTCTTTTTCGATGCGGAATTTCACGATCGGATACATCGTGCGTTTGAGCACTTCTTGCAGATGCGGGGGAAGATCCGCTTTTTCGATGACGAGCAGCGAATGGAAATCGACACGCATGTCGTCTTCCGAGCCGTCCTGGTGGCGGTCGGCTTCCCTTCTCGCGGTCTGCCATTCTTCCACCGGGAAGGCCTTCACCTTCTCGGTGTGGGCGGCGACGTCTTCTTCCTTGTGCTTGCCGGGCACGGGGAAGTCGAGCCGCTCGATGATGATGGAGGCGGCCGGTCGCCATTCCTTCCGCTCGGTCTCGTCGTAGATGTGGGGGTCGCCCGCGCTCTTTTCGAAACGCCGGTCGAAAAGGGTGCCGTCTTCGTGGATTTCCAGATAGTTGAAACCCTCTTCGTCGTGGTTGTATCGTTGCCAGTGGACCATTCTCTTTTCCATGGTTTTCCTCCTGATAGGTTCTAAGGATATTGTAGCATTGCGCTTACAGGGCGGCAATCGATGTGCCCCGCGAAGTGGCGTCGTCACGAAAGGGGCTGTCATTGCTCTCGTTTTCCTTCTTCTGCGCCGGCTTCGGGCTCATCTTTCGAAGAGGCGGCGGAGACGGGCCGTCAGCTCCGTCTTTATGGTCTTGTCGGCGCGGTCTTTCGCGAAGGCCTCTTGCAAACGGATGATCCCTTCCGCTTCTTCAGGGGTGATCTTCCCCCGTTCTTGTTCGCTCGCGATGAAGTGTTCAAAGGTCCCGATCCACTCCCCCGCACTGCCGAAATCGTCGCCCTCGGTGTAAAGGGCCGACTTGTCGAGTTCACCGTATTGCAGCCGGGTGTCGCCTTTCTTTGTCTTGGCGATGTTCACCTCGAAGAGCGGATCGATGTGGGCGATGCCGCGGCCGTCGACGTCTTTCTCGACGAGCTCCTCGTCGACGCTCACGCCGAGGACCTTGGCCACATAGAGCATGTAGTATGTGCCGAGCTCGATGCGTTCTTCAATCCGGCATTCGATGTTCACCGGACACTCGCGGATGGAAGGCACATCGATATGGCGGGAGGGGAAGGTGGAAAGACCCGCGACGTCCAGTTCGCTGATCCCTCTCGGGAAGGGGAGGTTGGCGATGATGCTCTCGCGCATGAGGTCTTTGCCGATGTAGCTCACGACCACCTCGTCGTCAGTGGCCAGATTGACGAAGCCGTCCCGCGCTTTGTGGCGGTTGCCTTCATCGGCGATGTCTTTTCGGCTCAGACTGAAGGTGAGATAGAACTCCGCCGGGGTTCCTTCCCGGGGGAGATTGGCCGCATTGCAGGTGCCGAGGGTCGCCGGGGTCGCGTTCACGTTGCCGAACTCGTCCTTCGTCGTCACAAAGTAGGCGATCTGCGGGGGTTGGATGAAACGGTAGTTGAAAAAGACTTCCGGGTCGGAAAGGTCGAAACGTTTTTTCTTCATGGCGGCCTCCTCGTTTGCTGGGTCGGTCCAATATGTCGGACTTCCCGGGTGTGGCGGCGGATACGCTTGCTGATGGCACAAGACGACGATGGTCTTGCGGTGCGGAAAAAAGAAAAGCGCTCAGGAAGGAGCGCCGTTCTCGCCGAGGTATTGGCGGATTTTTGTCACGATGAGGTCGACGGCGATGTCGTGGCTGCGGTCGTTGGGGATGATGACGTCGGCATGGCGCTTGGTCGGTTTGATGAACCGGTGGAACATCGGCTTCACCGTCTTCGTGTATTGTTCGATGACGCTCTCCAAGGAGCGTTTGCGCTCCTCCATGTCGCGTTTCAAGCGGCGGATGAAGCGGATGTCGTCGTCGAGCTCGACATAGATGTTCATGTCGGAGAGGTTGCGGATGTGTTCGTTCTCGAGGATGAGGATCCCCTCGACGATGATGACGGAGCGCGGGTGCACCTCTTCCGTCTTTGCCGAGCGGGTGTAGTTCACGAAATCATAGATCGGCTTCTCGATGCTCTCCCCCTTGAGCAAGCGGGAGAGATGCTCATACAACAAGTCGTTGTCCAAGGACTTGGGGTGGTCGTAATTGGTCTTTCTGCGCTTTTCCATGGAGATGTCGCTCTGGTCGTGGTAGTAGTCGTCGTGGTTGATGATGAGCACATCGGCCAAGCCGGCCTTGGCGACGATCTTTTGCACGACGGTGCTCTTGCCCGAGGCCGAGCCGCCGGCCACCAAAAAGAGTAGGGGTCGCATAGGATGCCTCCTTGGCGTCTTTTGTCGGTTTTGTTGTCATAGAAAAGAGCGGGAAAAGCCATTCTTTAGACAGGTTGACACCTGCCTGTTTTTTTATGGGCACATTATCTCATAAAACCGACCGGACCACAACGAACAATGTGCAAGGGAAAAGGATCCCGGAGCAATAGACCCGGAACCATAGTGGCTTCCCCCGGGACTTGAAGACCCGAAACATCATTCGGGAGGGTCGAGCGGGGAGACCCGGGTGCTGCCCAACTCCTCGAGCACATAAATCTTGGTGACACGTTCTTCCGTCATCCGGTCATATATCGTGAAAGTGATGGTGATGTCCTCCCCGTTCTCGTGGATTTCGAACATTTCGAGGTCGACGATTTCGGGGACCTCCCCGAGCAGGAACAACATATCCTCCTTGTGGGTGTCTCTCAGTACATGTCGTCCGATCTCGAACTCGAGGAACCAGGAAGCATCGTAGTCGGAAATAGCGATTTCTTCCAGTTCGGCGAGATAGAGTTCGAGGACCGTGTTTTCTTCGGTGGGGTTTTCCCATCCGAATTCCTCGAAAGAGCCGGTTGCGGGGTCGTAGCCGCTGAAATAGGAGCTGTACCAAAGCGGGGGCTCCTCAGTTTCCAAGAGATAGGTCCATTGCGGTGGTCCTTCCTGGGTGCCATCGAAGTACAGTCTGCGCTCGGTGGCGGATTCCGTCAGTTTGATGATGTGCAGTTCTTCTCTGAAGGGATGGGTTTCCGGATGGTGCGTATGGATTTGCAACGTCACATTCTCCGTTTCCAAAAACTCCCCCAGCGGCGGTAATTCTTCCACGGTCGCATCGCAGGGTTCATAATCATCGACAGGAATCGCGGGAGTGGTCCCTATTTGGGTGAAGGTCTGGGTGACGTGGCCCGGCTGGTTGATCTCGAACGGCGGCGCGTGCATGGAGACATGGATGCTGAAGCCGTCATCATGGACGATGATCTCGTAAGCGAACAACAATATCCCATCAGATATGCCGGGGGCGGCCGTTTCGAGATAGTCCTCCTTGATTCTGAAGCCGTGCACCGTCCGCTCCAACCAGGATTCCTCGAGATTCGCGATATAGAGCAGGTTCCGCGCGTATTCGAAACGTGGATCGTTATACAGGCTGTACTGGTCGTGGTTGATGACTTCCTTGTTCGTGTAGCAACCGCCGGCTGGACAAATCTCATACTTGTAGAATAGGGGATAATCCCGGGTGAGGATTACGATTTCTTCGCCATAATCATAGTAATATGTCTCTCCATGGCGTTTGATCATGTTAGCGAACGGTTCGCCGTCAAAATCGATCCCGTGGCTGGCGAAAGTCAAAAAATGCGTGGTGATGACCTCAAAGTATTCATCGTGATAATCGAAGACGATGAACCAGCCGACGTCATGGTCCTCGGGATTCCAGTCGGGGTGCCAGTCTGCGGGTTTTGCCATGTGGTCCGTCATGATGATGAGTTCGGTCGTGTCTTTGAGGGCGTTGGCCCCGATATCCGTGACACTGGCCGGGATGTGGATGTTCCTTAAATCCGCCATCCCCGCGAACGCCCGTTCACCGATCACTTCGATCCCGTCGGTGATGACGACCTCTTCGATGTCGGCGCTTTCCCTGAACGCATCATCGGCGATGCCCTTGACGGTGTAGCCGGCGATCCAGTGCGGAATCACGAGCATCTCTTCATCGCCCGTGTAGGAGGTGATCATGATCCGTCCATCCGCCTCGATAGCAAAGGTGAAAGGCGAAAGTTCGGCGGGCGCATACATGAGCGTCCCCTCGATCAGGGCTTCAAGCCAGGATGCTTCATCCTCTTCATACCCGGGATGGTGCTTGCGGTATATCTCATAGGCGCTCATGCCTTTTGCCGGCATGTCGACCACAAAAGACTCGACGGTGCCGTCGGTCAGTTCGACTTTGAGCACACCGTCTTCCTCGAGAGTTATCGAGACAATGCCGATGCCGTCTTGGCCGGGGTCTCCCTTGGGCCCAGTGAGCGAAGCTAGTTCTACGAGGTCGTTCCATTCCGACTCCCCCGCATATTGCCATTGGATATGATCGTCATAGACACGGAAGATAACTTCGTTTCCGTCTTGGCCGTCTTCTCCCGTCTCTCCCCGGGGACCGATCAAGAGATCGAGGCTAACAAGGTCGTTCCATACATCGTCACCATCGTGTCTCCACTGTATATGGGTGTCGCTCACCTGCATGACAATCTCGCTTCCGTCCCTCCCCGCCTCACCTTCCGGTCCGACAAGTGATACAAGCTCCACGAGGTTCGTCCAGTCTCCTTCATCAACGTACTGCCATTGGATGTGGCCTTCGGCCACTCTCAGACTGACCTCCCGGCCATCCTCGCCGGGTAAGCCTTTCGGACCGCGGACGCTTTCGAGCCATTCTTCGTAGGTGCCACTGAACACTTCCGCCGCGACTGCCTTCTCGTAGATGGCCTGCAGTTGTATGGTGAGCTCATCGGGTGTCTCTTCAGGTTCTTCTTCCCCGAAAAGATTGCAGCCCGCCAGTGATAACACAAAAAACAATACTACCCCGATACCCCAGACCCTTCTCATCTTTACCACACTTCCCCTTCTCTTTATTCTCCGGAAACCACGATTATCGTATCGGTGCTTGTCCAAAAGAAAAAGACATTCTGAAAAATGTCTTCAATCATGCCTGGAAACATACAGGATGCCGGCATCTTTACAGCGCATGGCCTTCGCCTCCCGTGATTCCCTTATAATCCTATTATAGGGCCAAGAAAACGATAAGGCAAGAGAACATGCGAAGAAGGTGGTGTAAAATCGTCTTGGAAAAGTGAAACAAAAAGGAGTAAGCTCCTCTGGTATAATGAAAGTCAGCACAACCTCAAACCAGAAGGAGCTTACCCATGGACATGATAACACAAAAC
>PUMR01000031.1 GCA_003551455.1 Mollicutes bacterium
GACGGATATCCACTATTTCGCCGCTGGGCGCTTTGGGCGTCTTCGTGGCGCGGATGTAGTGCGAATCGAGATAGAACCCTTCCACCGTGCCCGCCTTGTCGCGGAGGTTGTAGTCCGTGAGGATCTCCACGGCGTAGGCCTTCCGGTAGTCGACCGCCACATCCTCGAAAGTGAATGTTCCGCTTCCTTCTATGACCTTGATGCGGTCCGGGTCGAGGTCGTCGGGGTCGAAAGTCTCACCCTCATTCAGTTCATAGAGGCGCGCGATGAGGGTCCCTTCCTTTATCGTGCTGTCGGGGTCTGTCACATTCGTGGTGAATGTGACCCCCGTCTGGCTCAGTTCGACATTCGTCACTTCACCGCCGGGCTTTTGGTTGGCGGGCGTCCGCACCGTCTCTTCATGCACGATGCCTTCACGAACGCCTTCGCCGTCGCCGAGGTCGTACTCGGCGGTGATCTCCAGGCGGTAGGTGTTGTCAGCGAAGAGCCCGTCGACATCAAACACCACCCTGTCCGCGACGAGGAGGCTCTTGGCCCCTTTCTCTTCATCGGCCTCGTTATAGAGGCGGGCGCGCATGGTCTGCGGTATGACGACATCCTTCAAGGCGCTCGTGTCGATGGCGAAGTCGACTCTATGTTCGGATATGCTCAAAACATCGACCACGATGGGCGGCAGATCCTTCTGCAGGGTCGTGAAGGTCGTTTCCGCGAGAAGTACGTCCATTTGTTCGCCTTCGCGGTCGTTCAGATCGTAGTCGGCCAGAATCCGCAATGTGTAGGTGTTGTTGTTGAGGAGGCCGTCTATGTGGATGTCTTGCAGGTCATCCACATCGAGGTCGATTTCCTTCTCGACAGTGTCGTCCATGACGATCTGCGCTCTCAACCCTTCATCAAGCAGGACGCCATGGGGATCCGCGAAGACGAGCGAAAAGAGGAAATCGGTCTCGCCGACGGTATCATCCTCGATAGAGACCGTGGGCGCTGATTTGGCGAGGGTCGAGACGGGATCGCTCTCGGCGAGGATCTCATCCTCGCGGAGGCCCTCGCCGTCGTTCCTTTCATAGTCGGCGAGGATGCGGAGGGTGTATTCCTGGTCGCTATAGAGTCCCTCGAAGACATGGTCGCCGGGATGGAGCTCGCGTTCGTCGACGACATCACCATCATGGACGAGCTCGATACGTCCCGCGACAATGGTATCGTCGGGATCGCTCAGGCCGATGGAGAATTGGAGGCGGTCTTCATGGGGGTCCACAGAAACGATATCGACCACGGGGAGGGTTTCTAGGACATGGATCTCATAGGTGTTGTTATCGGTCACTTCAATGCTTTGCACGCCGTCGTGGATGTATTCGAACTCCTCGAACGCATAGCGGGTCTCGCCGGGAATCGAGCCGGCGGTGATGTAGAAGACCAAATGGTCGTTCGTGCTTTCATCCTCGAAGCGGCTGGCGCGGATCGTCCGGTCGTGGATGCGCAAGAGATTGATGTCGAGGTCGGAAGGGTTGTCGAAATAGACATCGAAGCGGATGGTCTCTTGTTTCTCGACAACCGCAGGGATGTGTTCGTCATCCTCGAGAGGGGCTTGACCGTTGATTTCGAGACGTTCGAAAGCCGGCGGTGTGACATCCTCGATGGGATCGTCGTCGCATGCCGCGAGCACTCCCGCGAAAATCAGGATGGACAATAAGAACGCGATTCGTTTCATGACCCACACTCCCCTACAATCTTCATACCTTGAATGCCTTCATTTTATCACAATCACAAAGGCCCCACAATCAGCGGTTTTCACCTTTGTCCGTGAGACCCTTTTGCAAAAGGGGTTTTTCGTAATGGCGGTTGATGCTCTCAAGCACCCTGTCTATGGCGCGGTCGCTCTTCTTGTCCGCCTCGATCTCGAAAATCGAGAGTTGACGGAAAAGCCGTTCGCCCTTGATGATGTTCGAGGCGCTCACGCCGACCAGGTGGACGGGACGGTCTTCGTAGAGTTCATCGAAAAGCCGCTCCGCCTCGGTGAACATGGTGGAGAAATCGTTGGTGTGGTGGGGCAGCGTGATGTGCTTGGAGCGGTTCTCATAATCGTTGTAGCGTATTTGCACAGCGAAAGTCTTAGCGGCGAGGTTCTCCTCTTGCAAGCGGTCGGAGACTTTCGCTGTCAACCGTTCGAGTTCGCCAAGGATTTCCGCGTGTTCATGAAGAAATCCGTCATACGTCTTGGAATTGCCGAGCGATTGGTGCTTGTTTCGGCGGTCGGGGTCGACGCGCCGTTCGTCGTGGCCTTTGGCCTTGGCGATGAAAGCATCCGTCTGGCTTCCGAGGAAGGCCCGTAGCTTCTCTTTGTCGGAAAAGTTCGCCAGATTGCCGATCGTCTCGATGCCGATGAGGCGCAAGTCGGGGACCGTCTTCTTGCCGATGCCGTGGAGTCTCTCGATCGGCAACGGCCAGAGTTTCTTCTCCACATCGCGCTTGCGCAGTATCGTGATGCCGAGGGGCTTTTTCATGTCGGAGGCCATCTTCGCCAAGAACATGTTGGGGGCGATGCCGATGGACACGGGGAGGGCGTGTTCCTTCTGGAGGTCCTTCTGCATCTTTTTCGCCACGGAATGGGGGTGTCTCCCCGCTAAAGCGTCCGTCATGTCGAGATAGCCCTCGTCGATCGAGGCGGGCTCCAACATATCTGTATAGGAGGATAAATACTCGAAGAACAGGCGGCTGTATTTTTCATAGAGGGGAAAGTTCACGGGCAGGATGCGCAGTTTCGGACACAAGCGTCTCGCCTCGCTCACGGGCATGGCGCTTTTGACACCGTATTTCCTGGCCTCGTAGTTCGCCGTGGTGAGGATCCCCCGTTCGCTTTTCGGACCGATGCCGATGGGCTTCTCGCGGAGGCTCGGGTCCTCGGCCGCCTCACAGCTCGCAAAGAAAGCGTTCAGGTCGATATGGAAGATGATGCGGTATTTCTTCATGGTCGCACTTTCCTTTTTGTCATAGATTTAGTATAATGGTGTCTGCGAACACCCCTGAACATCCTGTCCCAACAACACAAAGAGGTGATATCATGCCCGAAAGCAGAAAACGCAAGAAAAAGCCGCAGGAAGAACCGGAAACGATCTATGTGAATCCGTTGAAACGCAAATGGGGAAAGATCGTCGTTTTGATTCTTGTCGTGGCGTTTCTGCTCGGTCTCGTGGCCACGACCATCGTGATCATGTGGCAAGCGGTGTTCTCCTGATCGATGAAAAAGCGCTCCGGCGCTTTTTTTATTGCAAGAGGTCCTTGGCGCTCGCTTTCGCCCTTTCGGTGACCTTGTCACCCGAGATCATCTTGGCGAGCTCATCGATGCGCCCGGTCTCGTCGAGGGGGCGGACATGGGCGCTCGTCCTTTCTTCCCCGCTTTCTTTGTAGATGAGGTAGTGGGTGTCCGCGGCGGCGGCCACCTGGGGCAGGTGCGTGATAGATAGGACCTGCACGTCTTCCGCGAGTTCGTGCATCCTTTTCGCGACTTGCGCCGCCACGAATCCGCTCACGCCGGTATCGATCTCGTCGAAGACCATCAGGTTCAATGTCTCCTGTTTGACGAGAAGGGTCTTCAAGGCGAGCATGATGCGGGAGAGCTCACCGCCGGAGGCGATCTGGCGCAAGGGTTTCAAGGGTTCGCCCTTGTTCGTGGAAAGGAAGAAGTCGATGCGGTCGACGCCTTCGGGACGGAAAGCGTCACGGTCCCGCTCGTCCTCGGGCACTTCTTGTTCGAGACGGATCTCGAACGCGGCCCCCTGCAGTTCGAGGGCGGAGAGTTCATCCCGCATCCGCGCCTCGATGGCGCGAGCCGCTTTTTCACGCGCCTCGCTCAGATGTCCGGCTTTTTCCTTGACGGCCGCGTGAGCGGTTTTCAACTTCGCTGCCGCGGCTTCGATGCGCTCTTCAAAGGTTTCGGCGTCGGATAGTGCTCCCGCGATCTCTTCTTGGTAGTCGACCAGTTCGTCGACGCTTTTCTTGTATTTCCGTTTCAAGGTCTCGAGGGTGTGTTTTCTCGTTTCGAGACGGTCGAGTTCTCCCGGGTCGAAATCGAGAGAGGCGAGTTCGTCGGCGAGGTGGGCACGGATGTCGTCCAACTCGTGGTAGGCGCTCTCGATTCTTTGGGCGCTCTCGAGATGGTCCTTGTCGTAGCGGGCGGCCTCTTCCAAGGCGTCCTTGGCTTCATAGACGTTCTCGAGCGCTTCTTTATCATCGAGCGCGGCTTTCGCCGTCGCGAGGGAGCGATAGATCTCGTCGAAGTTCTTGAGCGCCTGCAGGCGGTTGTCGAGTTCTTCCTCCTCGCCCTTTTTCAAATCGTGGGCGGCGAGTTCGTCGGCCTGGAAACGGAGGAGGTCCGCCTTCTCTTCCGTCTCTTGGCGCTTGCGGAGCAGGTCTTCATGGGCTTGGTGGGCTTCGAGATAGCTTTCTCGGGCCTTGCGGTATGTCTTTTGGAGTTCTCTGATGGTCTCGTCGTAGCCATCGAGCAGCGCGAGATAGGTCTCGGGGTTGATCAGGCGTTTCGTGTCGTGCTGGGTATGGATGTCGGCCAGGCGGCGGGTGATCTTGCGAAGTTCCGCCAGGGTCACGATTTCGCCGTTCACCTTGATGAGGTTGCCCTTGTCTTTACTCACACGGCGCTTGATCATGAGGCCATCCTCATTGAGGGCGACCCCCTGTTCGGCGAGCACTTCTTCCACGGCCTTGTTGAGGGGGGAGAAGAGGCCGGTGACTTCGGCGCTTTCTGCGCCGGTGCGAATCACGTCCTTGTCGGCCCGGTCGCCGAGCAAGAGCCCTATCGCCCCGATGAGGAGGCTCTTGCCCGCACCGGTCTCGCCGGTGAGGACATTCATGCCGGTCGCGAAAGAGACCTCGAGTTCCTCCAGGATGGCGAAATTCTTGACGATGAGATGTCTGAGCATGGTCACTCCCCCTCTTCTTCGAGGTTTTTGCTGATCTTCGCCGCCAGAGCGGGAATCTCGGCGGCCGGGAGGTCCTTGTCGAGATGGACGAAGATCTCGGGGTTGCCCCTTTCTTCCTGGCGGGGAGAAAGGGTGGCGTCCACAGGATGGAATCCTTCGCGGACGAGGCCTTCAAGATAGTTCGTGAATGTGAGGAAAAGCTCCCTACGGCCCTTGATGATACCGGAGCGGGAGACCTTCGCCCCTTCGAACTGCGGTTTGAAGAGTGCCACCACGGGGAGGTGGCCGAAGGTGTCTTTCATATGACGAAGCAAAGGGAGGATCGAGGTGAAACTGACATCGAGGAGGACGGTCTCCACCCCGGGGAAATCCGCCTTTTCAGTGTCGAGGAAGTTCGTGCCCTCTTTGAGGATCACCCGGTCGTCCTCTTGCAGTTCGTCTGCGAATTGTTCTTTTCCCACATCGACGGCATAGACCAATCTCGCGCCTTTCTTCAAGGCGCACTCGGTGAATCCACCTGTCGAGGCGCCGACATCGAGCACGATCCGGTCCGCGAGGTCGATCGCGAAAGATGCGAGCGCCCGTTCCAGCTTCACACCGCCGAAGGACACATAGGGTATGCGGGAGGCACCAGCCTCCACCTGGTCACCCTCTTTCACCTCGAAAGAGGGTTTTTTGACGATTTTCCCGTTCACGCTGATGCTTCCGGCCTTGATTTCTTGTCGCGCATGGTGGCGGGAACGATAGCCCCTCCGTTCCCGGAGGTAGGTGTCAAGACGCATCGCGCATCCTCTTCACGGTCGCGATGACGCTGTCGGCATCGAGGTCGAGCCGGACGAGGATCTCTTTGCGGCTCCCTGGGCCGACGAAGGTGTCTTGAAATCCCATGGCGCGAAAACTCGCGGGCATCCTGCCATGATGGGCCAAGTGGGAAAGAATCCGTTCACCGAGTCCTCCGGAAAGCGTCGATTCCTCATGCACGACAAGCGGTTTTTCCCTGTCGATGCTTTTCAGGATTTCTTCGTCGAGCGGTTTCAGATAGCGGGCGTCGATGAGACGGATGGAGAGTCCCGAGGCCATGATCCGTTTTTCGAGTTCGTTCACCATCTCGCCGAAGGCGATGACGGTGGCGTCCTCCCCCGGAAGGACTTCTTCCCACGAAGGGGGGATGCTTCTGTCGTCGGCGAGGACGTCTTGGGTAAAACGGGGCGTCATTTTCGGATAGCGCACGAAAAAGGGTCCTTCGGCTTGGGTGAAAGCGTGGTTGAGAATCCCCACGAGTTCCTTCGGGTTACGCGGGTGGGCGATGGTCACATGCGGGATGTGGGCGAGCATGGGGATGTCATAGATGCCTTGATGCGTCTCGCCGTCGCCACCGACGATGCCGCTTCTATCGACACCGAAGATGACGGGCGCTTTCTGGCGGGCCGCATCGTGGAGAATCTGGTCATATGCCCGCTGCAAAAAGGTCGAATAGATAGAAAGGAAGGGTTTCACACCGGAGAGAGCCAAGGAGCAGGCGAGGGTGACCGCCGTCGCTTCGGCGATGCCGGTGTCGATGAACTGTCCGGGAAACTTCTCCCGGAAATCCGTGAGCGCGGAGCCTTCGGTCATCGCCGGCGTGAGGACATAGAAGGGCTCGTTCTTTTCAGCATGTCTTTCCAGATACCGGGCGACGATTTCGGAATAGGAGCGGGTGTCGTCTTGAACGGCCTTTTTGAACACCCCGCTTTCGATATCGAAGGGCGGCACCCCGTGCCATAGGCCGCGCGTGTCTTTCTCGGCCGGGGGATAGCCTTTCCCTTTCTTCGTGCGGACATGGAGAACGGTCGGCGAAGGGTTCCTCTTCACGACCTCGAAAGCCTTGCAAAGCCCTTTGATGTCATGTCCGTCCAAGGGGCCGAAATAGCGGTATCCCAAGGATTCGAAATAGGTCGTGCCCGTGAGAAAGCCCCGCACGCGCTTTTCAATCTTCGTCGTCAACTTGCGGAATCTTCCGGGCACGAGTTTGGCGGTGCGCCGGCGGAACGAGCGGTAGCTCCTCTTCATCCGCAGTCTCGTCATCATCCGCGCCAGATGACCCACGTTCTCGCTTATCGACATCTCGTTGTCGTTGAGGATGATGAGGGGGTTCAATTCGGGGTGTTGACCGAGGAAGTTCAAGGATTCGAGGGCCATGCCGCTGGCGAGGGCGCCGTCGCCGATGACGGCGATCACATGGTTTATATCTTCGTTGTGGGTTTTCGCGAAGAGCATTCCCGCCTGGGCGGCGAGGCTCGTCGAAGAATGCCCGGCCTCGAAGACGTCGTGGACGCTCTCGTCACGCTTCAAGAAACCGGAAAGGCCGTCGATCTTTCGGAGACGCGAAAAATCCCCGGCCCGTCCGGTCAGAATTTTATGGACATAGCCTTGGTGGCCGACATCGAAGATGATCCTGTCTTGCGGCGAATCGAACATCTTGTGGAGGGCGATGGTGAGTTCGACCACACCGAGATTGCTCGAGAGGTGTCCGCCCGTCTTGGCGACATTCTCGATGAGGAACGTCCGGATCTCGGCGGCGAGCTCTTCACACTCCGACACGGACAAGGACTTCAGGAAGGAAGGGTCCTTGATGTCTTTCAGTTTCATCGGAAACTACTCCCCGTCTTCTTCGTCCGGGGTGTCGAAGTCTACCTCTCCGCCGTTCTCCATCTTTTTCGTCAAGGCCTTCTCGGCGCTTTCGAGCAGATTGTGGCAGTGTTTGGCGAGTTTCGTCCCCTCCTCGTACTTCTTCACGGCCGTTTCCAAGGGGAGTTCGCCGCTTTCGAGTTCCTTGACGATGCCCTCGAGTTTTTCCAGGGCTTCTTCGAATGATTGTTTATCCATCGCTATCCTTCTCCTTCTTGTTCAGCACCTCGACATCGAGCGAGCCGTCGAAGAACTCCATCTCCAGACGGTCGCCGGCATCGACCGCTTGTACGCTCTTTATGATCTCACCCTGCTTCTTGGCCAGGGTGTAGCCTTTCTCCATGAGCCGTTTCGGATCGACGTAAGGGAGTTTTTCGCTTTGCAGGGAGAATTGTCGCCTCTTGTCGGCAAGCAGTGCGCGCAAGGCCTTGGCGAGATTCTCTTCGAGTTGGCGGAGGTTCTTTTTTGCTTCCCGCGTCTTGTTTGCGGGAGAGAGGATCCTGAGCTTGTCGCGGAGATGTTCGAGTCGGCGCTCGAAAGGCATGAGGAGTCGGGCGGGATCCTTCATGACGTAACGGTCGCCAAGCTCTTCGACGGTCTCTCTCTTCCTCTCCACCAGGCGTTGCAGGCTGTCGTAGAGCGAGGCCTTCATCTTGTCGATGTCGCGGTGGAGGGACTTCTGGTCGGGAACGGCGATCTCGG
Organism: Mollicutes bacterium; assembly: GCA_003551455.1. The sequence continues at coordinate 8,301 of PUMR01000031.1, forward strand.
CCGCCCCCGAAGGGGTGGGCGCCCGCTTGTCCGCGACAAAATCGGCGATGGTGAAGTCGGTCTCGTGACCGACGGCGCTGATCACGGGGATGGGGCAGTTGTAGATCGCTTCGGCCACCATCTCTTCGTTGAAGGCCCAGAGGTCCTCGATGCTGCCGCCGCCGCGGCCGAGGATGATGAGGTCGTTCTCGGGGTTGGCTCCGGCTTTTTGCAGGTTGTCGCGGATTTCTTCTTTGGCGGCTTCACCCTGCACGGTGGTGGGATAGACCAGGATTTTCACGAGCGGATAGCGGCGGTTGATGATGTGGATGATGTCCTTGACGGCGGCCCCGGTCGCGCTTGTGAGCACGGCCACCTGTTTTGGGAAGACGGGGAGTTCTTTCTTGTGCTTGTCGTCGAAATAGCCCTTCTTCTCGAGCTCTTCCTTCAGTTCGAGATAGCGCCTGTAGAGATTGCCGAGTCCGACTTCCTGCATCTCTTCGACATAGACCTGATAGCTGCCCGCGACCTTGAAGACGCTCACATAGCCTCTAACGAGGACGCTCATGCCGTCTTTCGGCGTGAAACGGACCTTCCAGGCGTTCCCCCTGAACATCACCGCCGAGATGGAGGCGTTGTCGTCTTTGAGCGTGAAATAAAAATGCCCCCGGACATTCTTCTTGAAGTTCGACACTTCGCCTTCGAGATAGACGTCCTTGAGATGGGCGTCGTTGTCGAACTTGTATTTGATGTAGTCCGTAAGGGCGGAAACGGTCAACGGTTTTCTCTCGCTCATGGAATCACGCTTTCCTGATCGTGTTTTTCACATTGTCGAGCACGCGGTTGTTGAAGGAGACATGCTTCTTGTCGCCTTCGTCGGAGAGGAGGTGGGTGATTTCCAACGCCTCGTCGATGACGATTTCGGAGGGAGTGTCCGTGGTGAGGAGTTCATAGGTCGCCAGACGCAATATGGCCCTGTCGACATAGTTCAACCGCTTGATCGTGTAGTTCGTGAGGTGGTCGCTGATGATTCCGTCGATTTCTTCGCGCATGGGTAAAAGACCTTCGAGAATCTCGACGACGAACGCCTCTTCTTTGTTCTTCTCGGCATCGAAACGGAAGGATTCGTGGATGTCCATCATATAGAGGAGCTCGACGATCCTCACCCGGCTCTCACGCCGGGAAAGTCTCTTCTTCTTGCGCTTTTCGCTTTCGTTTGTCATAGACCTCACCTGTCGCGGATGTCAATAAAAGTGTATCATAAACACACGGAAATAGAAAGGGAAAACCCGCCTCCACCTTTTCGCAAAATCAACGTGTCCCGCCCCTGGACAAGCGGATTAAAAGCGATATCGGATTGACGGATGCCACATGGGGGGGATACTTGTGTTATCATGGAGGAAACGAAGAACGAGGAGGCGGGCGTCATGGAGAGAAACGATCCGTACAACTACCCCCATGTTTCGCGTCGCAGTCTGACCTATGCGAAGAGGGGCATGGTCGCCACGAGCGAGCCCCATGCCGCGGAAGCGGGAAGAGAGGTGCTCGCCCGGGGCGGCAACGCGGTCGATGCGGCCGTGGCCGCGGCCGCGGCGCTCACCGTCACAGAGCCGACTTCCAACGGCATCGGCGGCGACGCTTTCGCCATCCTTTCCCACGAAGGAAAACTCCATGCCCTGAACGCGAGCGGAAAGAGTCCCGCGGCGATCGACCGGGAAGCTCTCGTGCAGAAGGGGCTGAAGGAGATGCCCGTGCATGGCGCCCTGCCCGTCACCGTCCCCGGAGCCCCCTCGGCCTGGGTGGAGTTGTCGAGACGGTTCGGGAATCTCACCTTGAAAGAGAATCTGGCTCCCGCGATCCGGCTCGCGAGAGAGGGCTTCCCCGTCAGTCCCGTAGTCGCTTCGTCATGGCGCAACGCGTTCAAAGTCTTCGCAAAGAAAAAAGGCGATGAAGACTTCGCCGAATGGTTCCGCGTGTTCGCACCGCAAGGCCGGTCGCCGCATCCGGGCGAGATCTTTTCTTCGCCCGATCACGCACAGACCCTCGAGAGCATCGCCGAGCGTGACGGCGAATCTTTCTACGAGGGTCGTTTGGCCGCGGAGACGGCCGCATTCGTCCAAGAGCGGGGCGGTTCCCTCACCAAGAACGACCTCCGCGACCACGAGGCCTTCTATGTCGAGACCATCAAGGTCCCCTACAAAGGCTACGAAGTCCATGAAATCCCGCCCAACGGACAGGGCATTGTCGCACTGGCGGCCCTGAAGATGCTCGATACCTTCGACTTCGAGCCCACGATGAACGAGAAGGACCTCCACAGACAAATCGAGGCGCTGAAACTCGCCTTCATGGACGGCAGAGAACATATCACGGATGCGGAGAAGATGGCGGTCGCACCGGATGCTTTGCTGGATGAGGACTATCTGGCCGAAAGACGGCGTCTCATCGGCGAGAGGGCCATCCTTCCCTGTCCGGGAACGCCCCGAGGGAGCGGGACCGTTTACCTCGCCACCGCCGACAACAAGGGCAACATGGTCTCCTTCATCCAGAGCAACTACATGGGGTTCGGGTCCGGACTCGTCGTTCCCCGCACGGGCATAGCCCTGCAGAATCGCGGCGTATCCTTTTCGCTCGACGCCGGACGGGCGAACCGGCTCGAGGGCGGCAAGCGGCCCTACCACACGATCATACCCGGTTTTTTCACAAAAGGAGGCGTCCCCATCGGTCCTTTCGGGGTCATGGGCGGCTTCATGCAGCCGCAGGGACATCTGCAAGTCATCTTGAACCTGCTCGACTACGGTATGAACCCCCAAGCGGCCCTCGATGCGCCGAGATGGCAGTGGCTGGGAGAAAAGCGCCTCATCGTCGAGAGCAGCTTCCCCACCGCCTTGGTGGATGCCTTGCGGAAACGGGGCCACAAGGTGGCACTCGACAAGCGGACGGCGCTTTTCGGCCGCGGCCAGATCATTCTTCGCGATCCCTCGACGGGCGTGCTCGCCGGCGGCACCGAGCCGCGGGCCGACTCGCACATCGCCATCCTTTGAAAAAAGCCGCCGAACGGCGGCTTTTCCATAGGCGTCTTTCAGATGTGAAGCACTTCCTGGTCGATCAACTCGTGGGTGTCCGTGTCCATCCAGTCGACCTCGACCGTATCCGGCAAGAAGCGCATGACCATGTAGGTCGACCCTTCGTTCCGGAGATCCCCTACGGCACCGGGGTTCAAGACATACTTCTCGCCGATCCTCTTCGCGCTCTTGTTGTGGGTGTGTCCATGCAGCGCGATATCGACCGGTATGTCCAACATGCGGTGATAGAGACTCTCGTAGCCGCTCTTGACCCGATAGCGGTGGCCGTGGGTCAAAAGCAGGCTCCTGCCGGCGATCTCCATGACGTGTTCGCGGGTGAAACCGGCGTCAAAGGGGTAGTTCCCTTTGACGGCGAGGACATCATGGCGCAAGAGACGCTTCTGTTTCAGTTCGGAATCGCCGAGACTGATAAGGTAGTCGGCATCCTCCTTGTGTTTGGCGACGATTTTCTCGAAACGTTTCTCGTCGCCGTGGATGTCGCTCATGACGACGACTTTCACGCGTTTCCCCTCCCTTGAAAGCTCTGGACGCGTCTTTTCATCCCATTGTAACATGCCGCCGTGTTCGCACAAAGTCCGCGCGGTTTTCAGCGTTTGTCGCGAAGGTGGGCGATGACCTTGTCGAGACAGCGCTTCCTGTGCGAGATACGCCCCTTGACATCGGCGCCGAGCGAGGCCAGGGTTTGCGAATGGCCGACAGGGATGAAGACGGAATCGTAGCCGAACCCCTCGTCCCCTTCGATGGCGGTGTGGATGTAGCCCGGGAGCGTGCCCTCGAACGTCATCTCCCTACCGTCCTCCATGAGGAGGACCATGACCGTCCGGAAGAGGGCGGAACGATTCCGCTCATTCGCCATCCTCTCGAGAAGGAGACGGTTGTTGGCGTGGTCGCCGCCTTCGCTCGAGAACCGTTTCGAGTGTACGCCCGGCCCCTTGTCCAAAGCTTCGACTTCCAGCCCCGAATCGTCGGCCAGGATGGGCGATGTCGTGATGCGGCGAACGGCGCGGGCCTTTTTACGGGCGTTTTCCAAAAAGGTCCTGCCGTTTTCGCAGACATCCACATGCTCGTCGAAATCGAGGAGACTGTCCACTTCATATCCGATGCTCTCCAAGGGCGGGGCGATTTCCTCGACCTTGTGCTTGTTGCGGGTGGCGATCACGATTCTGGGCATGGCCATCCCTCCAGACACCAAACAAAAATAAGCCCGGCAAAAGGCTTATTTTTGGCACCATGCGGTGAATTTCTGCAAATCGTGGTTATGACCGACCAAAAGGAGCTGGTCGTTCTCCTTGAAGATGTCGTCGGGTTTGGGGATGATGATGTCGCCTTGCCTCTTGATGGCGACAAGGTTCAGATGGAAACGTTCCCTGAGGTCCAGATTCGCGACGGTGGTGTCGACCAGTTTGGGATCGCTCCTGATGGTGACGAAACTGTGGTGTTCACTCAAATCGTAGAACTCGAGGATGTTGTCGGAAAGGACCTGGTGGGCGAGACGGCGCCCCATCATCTGCTCGGGCTGGATGGTCTCGTCCGCCCCGAGCGACTGCACGACTTTCTCGTGATAGTCGTTCTGCACTTTGACGGTGACCCGTTTGACGCCGAGCTCTTTCAGGATGAGGGTCGTCAGGATGCTGTTCTTGATGTCCTTGCCGATAGCGACGATGACATGGTCGATGCTCTGGATGCCGACCTCTTTCAGCGCCGCTTCGTCCGAAGTGTCGAGGACGACGGCATGGGTCGCGATCTTGGCGACCTTCGACACCCGTTCTTGGTTGTTGTCGATGACGAGGACTTCCTGGTTGGACCGGATGAGCTCCTCGACGACGGCGAGGCCGAAACGGCCGAGGCCGATGACGGCGAACGTCTTCTTGGCCATGGTTCACACCTCCTGTAGAGGTTCTTTTCTGATGCCGGACGGGGTGCTGCATTGTAGGTATCAATGATACTATATTACCACAGGGCGCGGCTTTGTCAATGGATAGAGGTGATGCGCTTCCGTGACGGATGCGCTTGTGTTACAATGTAGTAGACAAAAGCGAAGGCGGGGAATACTCATGGTCGAAGGAAACCGTTATCTGGAACTGCGTCTGATCAAGACATACATCCTGAGTCTCATCGCTTTCACCCTGTTGACGACCATCGTCATCACGGCCACGCCCGGCCTCGTCGAGGATGAGCGGGCTTTCTTGGCGTTTTCCGCCTTTTTGAACCTGGGCTGGTATGTCTTGATCGCGATCGGACTCGTCTATATCGCCCGGGGATACATCAAAGGCCAGTTGTCCACGTTCGACAAGGACAAGAGAATTGTCGCCAAGAACATTTTCGGCGCATTCTTGTTGATGTTTGTCGCCAATATCGCGGTGGGGGCGTTCTTCATGCTGATCGGCCATGACCGGACGGCTGTCAACCAGGAATACCTCGAGAGGCTCGCAGAAAGCGCCCCTCTCGTCCAAGCCTCCCTTTTCGTCTTCGCGGTGCTTTTGGCTCCGGTCGTCGAGGAACTCGTCTTCAGAAAAGGCGCCATGGGTCTCTTGACCAGACGTTTCGGCATCGGGGCGGGAGTTGTGTTGTCCAGTCTCATTTTCGCCTTGGCCCACGGCATGGATGAAATCTCGAGGCTGTTCCTCGGCGAGTACGACCAGCTTCTCTCGCTTTTCCCCTATTTCATGCTCGGGCTCATCATCGGCTATTTCTACTATCGCTCGGGATATCGGATCATGGTGGCCGTCGGCGCCCACATGCTTTGGAATCTCGTCCAGGTGGTGCTGCTCTTCACGACGATGGGCGACATTTAATCGGAAAACAACGCTTTGATTTCCGCGGGGGCTTCCTTGAGCAGACCGGCCGCCTCGCGGTCGGGTGCCGATGACCCCTCCTTTTGCAGGACTCCGACCAGTTCGGGGTCTTTTTCCATGATGGCATAAAAGAGCGCGGAATGATGGAGGAAATCGACATCGGCGGTGTCGACGCCCTTCTCGAGGAGCTTTTCGGTGATGAGGGTGTCCCCTTCGAGAAGCGCATAGAAGAGTGCCGTGTTGTCGAAACAGTCCCGGTCTCCGATCCGGTCCTTTTCCCGGATCAGAGCCAACGCCTCATCGAACCGCCCTGCTCTCAATGCCCGGTGCAAGGGGGTTTTCTTCATGGCCGCCTCGATCGTCAAATCGGCCTGGCGGCGCAAGAGCATCGTCTGGACATCCGGATGTCTCTCGGCGAGTTCGAGGGGAGTCTTTCCGAACCTGTCCTCCTTGATCGGATCGAGTCCGCAGGCGACGAGGCGTTCGACCAGAGCGGCTTCGCCGCGTTTCGCCGCCTCGTGCAGCGGCGTCTGTCCGTAGATGTTCTTCAGATAGGGAGAGATTCCCCGGGAAAAGAGGAGGTCTTGCATGAAACGCGTCCCCTCCCGCGCGACAACATGATGGAGGGTCTCCTCCTGGGCGTTCCGGGTATGAGGGAAGGCCCCCTTGTCGAGCAGGATGTCGAGGGTCGTGCCGCTTTTGCTGCGGACGGCATGGAAAAGGCACGACTCGCCCGCATTGTCGCGTTGCGCCAAAGCGGCACCATGGTCGAGCAGACTCTCCACGGCGCTGTCCGCTCCGCGTTTCGCCGCGAGCATCAGCGGAGTGATCCCCTTCTTGTTCCTCGCATCGGGATCGGCTTTCCGCTCGAGAAGCGCCGCCACCATCTCTCTGTCCCCCATATGTGCGGCGGCATGGAGCGGGGTGTCATGGAAATAGTTCTCGTTGTGGATGTCGAGTCCCCGTTCGAGAAGATAAAAAAACACCGCTCTCGCTTTCTGCCTGACGGCATAGAAAAGCAGGTTCTGGCGGCGGGAGGCCATGGCGAAGATATCGAATTTCTCCAAAGTCTCTGTATCCTCTTCCAGCATGGCATCCAGGATTTCCTCGTCCAGGAATTCTTTCGCATCCACAGATAACACCCCCAATTCCAAAAGTACCACAACCACAAAAAAAATACCACATCTCTGTGGTATTTTTTTTGGATCAACTTCAGCGTACAGCGTCTTTGAGGACTTTTCCTGCTTTGAAAGCGGGAGACTTCTGAGCCGGGATGGAAATGGAGTCGCCTGTCCTCGGGTTGTGGCCGACACGCGGCTTGCGCTCTCTGACTTCGAAGGTTCCGAAGCCGGTAAGAACGACTTTTTCACCAATGACGAGTGAATCTTGGATGGCGCCAAGAGTGGCGTTCAATGCTGCTTCTGCATCTTTCTTGGTGAGTCCGGAGACTTCTGCAACTTTTGCAACAAGTTCAGTCTTGTTCATGAATCCAAC
>PUMR01000024.1 GCA_003551455.1 Mollicutes bacterium
TGATCCCCCTTTTCGAACGGGAGTTCGTCAAAAGATACGGTTACCTCGATGAAGACGAGTTCTACGATGTGCTCGTCATTTGTCAGTCGCTCCCCGGGGTCATCGCCATCAATTTCAGCGTTTTCATCGGCATCAAGCTCCGGGGGAAACTCGGCGGACTGGTATCCGGTATCGGCGTGGCGCTGCCCTCGTTCATCATCATCCTCGTCATCGCCGCCTTCCTTTTCGCCTACATCGAGAATCCTTATGTCGAGGCGGCCTTCAAGGGCGTGCGCGTCGCCGTCATCGCCCTCATCTTCACGGCCGGTTTCCGTCTTTTCAAACAGAACAAGCACCTCTTCGGCGTCTTCATGGCGGTCTTGACCTTCGCGCTCGTGGCCGCGGTGCGGGTGCATCCTTTCTTCGTGATCCTCGCCATGGGCGCTTTCGGCTACATCACGACGAAAGTCGGGGAGGTGGTGCGCCATGCTTCTCGTTAAGCTCTTCTTCACCTTCTTCGGCATCGGCGCGGTCGCCTTCGGCGGAGGCTATGCGATGTTGCCGCTTTTTGAGAGGATGATCGTCGAACAACAAGGCTGGCTCGACCGCTCCCTCTTTTTGGACATGATCGCCATCAGCCAGATGACCCCGGGCCCGATCGCCATAAACAGCGCCACGTTCATCGGCTTTCAAATCCGGGGAGTCATCGGAGCGCTTGTCGCCACGGTGGGCATGATCACCATCCCCGTCATCCTCATCTCCCTCGTCAGTGTCCATCGGGAGTCTTTCAAGAACTCGAAGGTCGTCCAGGCCATTTTTCGCGGATTACGACCGGCCTTGGTCGGGCTCATCTTCGCGAGTGTCTTCTCCTTGACGAGAGATGCGATCCTCGACCTTTGGGGCATCATCCTCTTCTTCGTCTTTTTCGCTCTGCTGGCCGTTTTGCGTGTCCATCCCATCCTCGTGATCCTCATTTCCGCGGTTGCGGGCTTGATTATTTACGCCTAGAGGCATACAATAGTCCACATGACGCATGTCTGCGAGAAGGTGTGTGGCCATGAAAAAAACACTCATGATCCTGAAGAAGATTTTTACCGGTACCTACGCCCGCGGGTTCGTATCCATCTATCTCGCCGCGGCGATCATCGGAGCGACGCTTCTGAAGCTGCCCGTGAGCGTGCAAAGCGGCGTCGAACTCACATGGGTCGATGCGCTGTTCGTATCGGCGAGCGGACTTTCCACGACGGGGCTCACACCCGTCGTCGTGAAGGACACGTTCACCATATTCGGTCAGACCGTGCTCGCATTCATCATCCAGTTCGGCGGTATCGGTCTCATCATGATGGTCGCGATATTCTGGCTCGCGGTCCGGAAGAAAATCGGCTTCCGCGAACGCGGTATGATGATGACCGACCAGAACCAACCGTCCCAAGAGGGGATCGTCCGGTTCGTGCGGAACGTTCTCATCGTCATCTTCACCATCGAGATCGTCGCGTTCACGATCATGAGCGGTTACCTCTATTTTTCAGGGACTTTCGCCCTTCGCGAGGCCTTGTTCCAGTCTTTCTTTTTGACGATCTCGCTTTTCACGAACGCCGGGTTCGATATTGCCCCCGGGGCGGACAGTTTCCAGATGTTCGCCAACGACTATTTCATGCAGACTCTCGCGATGAGCCTCATGTTCATGGGAGCGATGGGATTTTGGCCCTTGGCGGAGTTGAAGGAGTTCATCGTCGCCAAGATGAACGGTGAAAGATTCAAGTTCACGATTTTTGTGAAACTCTTGGTCGGGCTCCACCTTGCCATCTGGTTGCTCAGTGCATTCTTGTTGTTTGTCGTCGAACGCGGCGAGTTCCTCGCCGGTAGAGGTTTCTTCGAAGGCCTCTATTACTCGCTCTTCATGTCCTTGACCACAAGGAACGCCGGGTTCTCGACCATGGATGTCGGCGACTTCTCGGGAGCGACACATGTCCTCTTCGTCGCGTTGATGTTTTTGGGAAGCTCTCCGAACAGTGCCGGGGGAGGTATCCGCACGACGACGTTCTTTGTGATCCTGCTCACGTTGCGGTCTTTTGCGAGAGGTTACGACCAAGTCGTCTTCCGTGAACGCTCCATCAAGACGGACACCATCCGCAAAGCCTTCATTGCGCTCGTCATGGCCGGCATCCTCGTCATCACGGGGACGTTTCTCATCACCCTTTTCGAACAGCACTCCACACAAGCGATTCTTTTCGAGGTCACGAGCGCGTTCGGAACTACGGGCCTGTCATTGGGCGTGACTGCGGACGAGACGACGAGATGGGTATCGAAACTGGTTCTCGTGTTTGTGATGTTCGTCGGTAGAGTGGGTGTCATCGCCTTCCTCTTGATGTTCCGACCGGAGAGAAAGATCAAAGGCTATGTCCAATATCCGGAAATGGATGTCATCGTCGGCTGAGACCCGCCGATTCTTTCGTATGATATAATGGGGTTGAGGAAAAGGGAGAGGATCGCACCATGGATACCGTGAAAATCATCGGTGCCGGTCTCGCCGGTAGCGAGGCCGCCTATCAGCTTGCCAAAAGGGACATCCCCGTGACGCTTTATGAAATGCGTCCGAAAAAGAAGACCCCGGCTCACGAGACGGGGCTTTTCGCCGAACTCGTCTGTTCGAACTCCTTGCGGAGCGACAGGCTCAAGAACGCTGTCGGCGTCCTCAAAGAAGAGATGCGGATGTTCGATTCCCTGATCATGCGCGCCGCCGAAAAGACGAGAGTCGCCGCGGGCGGAGCCCTCGCCGTGGACCGGACGAAATTCGCGAAAGAAGTGACCGACACGCTCAAGAATCACCAACTTGTCACCGTGCGTCAAAAAGAAGTCGAAAGCATCCCTGAAGAGGGCTACATCATCGTCGCCTCGGGCCCGTTGACCGAAGGGTCCCTCGCTCGAAGCATCAAAGAACACACCAAGGACGAAGGACTCTATTTCTTCGACGCGGTGGCACCGATCATCACCGCGGATTCCATCGACTTTGAGAAGTGTTATCGCAAGAACCGCTACGAAGAAGGTGAAGGCGACTATGTGAACTGCCCCATGACAAAAGCGGAATACGACCGTTTTTACTACACCCTATTAAAAAGCGAAACGGTCGGTCTCCGCGCGTTCGAAGAGAAGGTCTTCGAAGGCTGCGTCCCCGTCGAGGCGCTCGCGCGAAGGGGGAAGGACACGCTCCGTTTCGGCCCCTTGAAGCCCGTCGGCCTCGAAAAGGACGAAAACCACGAGCCCTATGCCGTCGTGCAACTCCGCCAAGACGACGCCCGGAAGGTGCTCTACAACCTGGTCGGTTTCCAGACGAGGCTCACCCATCCGGCGCAACGGGAACTCATAAGGACGATCCCCGGCCTCGAGAACGCCGAGATCGTCCGCTACGGCGTCATGCACAAGAACACCTTCCTGAATGCACCCCGTCATCTCAAGAACACCTATCAGAGCGTTCATGACGAAAGGGTCTTCTTCGCCGGACAGATCACCGGCGTCGAGGGCTATGTCGAGAGTGCCGCAAGCGGCATCGTCGCCGCCTTCAATCTGGCTCGTCTCATCCAAGGGAAGAA
>PUMR01000021.1 GCA_003551455.1 Mollicutes bacterium
CGGCCGCTTTCTTGGCGCGGGCCGTGGCGTTCGCCATCGCATAGGAGAAACGCGCTCCCGCCAACATCTCGGCGTCGTTGTCGTGGTCGCCGAACACCATGGTTTCCGAAGGGGAGACACCGTGATAGGCCATGAGGGCCTCGAGGGCTTTGCCTTTGTGGGCGTCCTTCGCCATGATGTCGTAATAGTCCTCTTGGCTCTTGGTCACATGGATGCCCGGAAGTGAACGGGCATGGGTGAGGAATTCGTCTTGCTTTCTGCCTTCCGGCCGGAGGATGAGCATCTTGTAGGCCTTGCCTCTGAGGAGGGCTTCCGCATCGTGGGTGGTGGCGATCGTCACCGGGGAGGCGGGATGGGTCTCGTTCCAGCGGGTGAAAAAGGTCAACCGGTCGCTCACGGGTCCCCGTACCCCCTCCCGGTCATAAAGCGCGAAAGGGAGACCTTCGGCGAGCGCATATTCCACGAGGGCGCGCTTGGGTCCCTCGGGGAGGGGACGGTCCACGATGGCCCGGTCGTGTTCGTCCTCGACCAGGGCGCCGTTGTTGAAGATCATCGGCCCTGCAAGCCCGAGACGCTCGATGAAAGGACGGGCGAGGGCGACCGTGCGGCCGGTCGCGATAGCGACATGGACCCCCTCTTCCTTGAGCGCGCCGAGCGCGCGGGCGGTCCTGTCGGTGATGGTCTTCTCGGGGGTGAGAAGCGTGTTGTCCAGATCGAACACGGCGAGTCGTATCACGGGATCACTTCCTCAAAAAACACTTCGCGAAGAAGTGTTTTTCGATAGTCCTATTTCGTTTCTTCTTCTTTATCCTCTTGGGGCGATTCTTCCGTTTCCAGATTCTCGACGAGGAAATCGATGGTCTTTCTCATGATGACCTCTTGCTCGATCGCCGAATCGGAGACCTGGTTTTTGACCTGTTCGACATCCATGTTGTGCTGTTCGGCGAGGTCTTTGACCTTCTTCTCGACTTCTTCTTTCGAAGCCTCGATGCCTTCCTTCTCGGCGATGGCATTGATGGTGAGGTTGTAGCGGATGGACTTTTCAGCGTCTTCCTTGAGCTTCTTCTCGAAGGACTCCTTGTCCATGCCGGTGAGCTGCAGATAGGTGTCGAGGTCGATGCCGTATTGTTGGGCCTGCCGCTTGGTGTTGTCCATCATGCGGTTCTTCTCTTCCTCGATCATCTCGTCGGCGATTTCCATCTCCGCGTTCTTGCTGGCCTCGCTCACGGCGAAATCGATGGCCTTGTTCTTGTTGGCCTCTTCCTTCTGCTCTGCCATGGACTTCTTGGTGTCCTCTTTCAGAGCGTCGACGGTGTCGATGCCGTCGCGGTCGAGGTCCTTGACGAAATCGTCGTCGAGTTCGGGCACGACCTTTTGTTTGATCTCGTGCAGTTTCACCTTGAAGAGGGCTTCCTTGCCCGCAAGATGTTCGGCTTGATAATCTTCGGGGAAGGTGACCTCGATCTCTTTTTCTTCGCCGGCTTTCATGCCGACCATCTTCTCTTCGAAACCGGGGATGAACTGTCCGCTGCCGATTTCCAATTCATGGTTCTCGGCTTTTCCGCCTTCGAACGCTTCGCCGTCGATGAAGCCTTCGAAATCGAAGACGACGGTGTCGCCCTCTTCGATGGCGCCTTCCTCTTTCACGACGAGTTCGGCGTTCTGTTCGCGGAGACGGTCGAGTTCCTTCTTCAGTTCTTCCTCGTCGACTTCCACCGGCGGCTTCTCATAGGTGAAGCCTTTGTAGCGGCCGAGTTCGACCTCGGGGCGGATGGCGACGGTGGCCGTGTAGGTGAAGGGTTTGCCTTGTTCGACCTTGTTGACGTCGAGGTCGATGCTGGGTTGGCTCACGACGGGAAGGTCGTGTTCATTGACGGCGGCGATGTAGGTCTGCTGGACGACATGCTGCAAAGCCTCTTCATAAAGGCTCTCGACGCCCTTGTGCTTTTCATAGACTTTGCGGGTGACCTTGCCTTTGCGGAAGCCTTTGATCTCCACGTCGTCCTTGATGCGTTCAAATGCGTAATCGAGTCCTTCCTCGAACTGTTCGGGGGAGACCTCGATCTCGAGTTTCACACGCGAGTTTTCCAGATTTTCGATTGTAGCCATGTTTTTCCTCCTAATTTCGACTCCTACCAATTATAACACATGGAGAATGATTGTAAACCGCTGCGCCCAATATTCCTTTCGCCCAGAAAAAAGCGCGCTTTCGCGCGCTTTCAGATGCTGTGGAGGATGCCGATGAGTTCGCGGCGGTGGATGTTGGCGGTGAAGACGTCGTCGGTCTCTTCGGAAAGGCGTCGCAACGCCTCTTCCAAGGGAAGGAAGACGACCTCCAGACCGAGCGAGCGTTCTTCGGGAGTGAGTCGTTGGCGGCCGCGCGGGGTGTCGGCGAGGCGCGCCCTGAACATGTGATGGATCCAGATGGAGTCCGGGAAATACTCCTTCAAGAGGATGGTCGCTTCGGCGCTCTCGACCTCGTAGCCGGTCTCTTCCTTGACTTCCCTCTTCAAGGCCTCGGAGGGTTCTTCCCCTTTTTTCACGCCGCCGCCGGGCAGGACATAGCGGTCCTGCTTCTTGAGATAGAGGAGCATGAGGTCGCCCCCGCGGACGATGACGGCGCGGGCGCCCACGTTTTTCGGGAGCTTTTCGGCTTGAGCGGAATCGAAGCCATCTTGGCGGATTTCGATGATCACCTGATCACTCCTTGTCGACATCGATGATGACGGGAATGACGATGGGCCTTCGGTCGGTGGCCTTGTAGAGATGGCGGCTCACGTCCTCACGGAGTTTCTCCTTGAAGGAACGGAAGTCGACGCGTTTCTTGTTCAGGGCTTGGCGGGCCACATCCTCATAGATCTCTTTCACCTTCTGGATCAAGGGTTCGTTCTCTTTCATATAGACGAAACCGCGACTCACGACTTCGGCGGGTTTCACCATGCGCTTCCGCCGGGCGTCGATATGGCCGATGACGACCAAAAGGCCGTCTTGCGAGAGGATTTCGCGGTCTTTCAACACGACATCGCCGACATCACCCTCGAGGATGCCGTCGACGAGGACGTCGCCGCTTTTCACCGTATGGGTGACGCCCTTGCAATCGCCGTTCACGAAACGGAGGACTTCGCCGTTTTCGAGAGTGCGGATCTCGTCCTCGGCGAAGCCGAGGTTCTTGGCGATCCTCTTCATGGCGTAGAAATGCCTATGTTCGCCGACCACGGGCACAAAATACTTGGGCCTGAGGATGTTGGTCAAAAGTTTGATGTCCTCGCTCTTCGCATGGGCCGCGGGCAGGATCTCTTTCGGGATGCGGAGGATTTTGATGTCGTTCCGGTAGAGGATGTCGAGCGTGCGGGCGGCGATCTTTTCCGTCCCCGGTACGGGCGGGGTCATCATGATGACATGGTCGTCTTCATCGAGATGGATGAGCCTGTCGAGCTTCCGCACCATCCGCTGCAACATGTAGAAGGGCTCATGCCTGTCTCCCGTCACCAGCACGACGGCGTCGGGAAGTTC
>PUMR01000029.1 GCA_003551455.1 Mollicutes bacterium
GAGGACGAAGGCCTCTTTCCCGCGGATGGTCCAATCTTCCATGATGAGATCCTTCAAGGGTACACCCGGGAAGAAGAATTCGCTCGCGGCCTTGCCGACGAGGAGATAGATCTCGTTCTCGACGAGGGCGAGCTCTTTGTCGAGCCAGAGTCTCGCACAGATCTTCGGCGGTTTCTTATCGCCGCCCGCGGGATTCTTGCCGGGATAGCACTTCCCCACCGTGGTGATGTAGAACTTGTCCTCGTCATAGAAGGTCTCATCGGCGATGCCGTACCATTCTTTCCGGAGGGTGCGACCGCTCTTGTCGTTGAAAGGGAGGCCCGTACGGTGGACATGGACGGAAGGGGCCTGGGAGATGTGCATGATGGGCGCGTGAGGCTCGCCCCGGAGCACGGGTCGGGGTTCATGGTCGAAGCGCTCGCGGCATTCCCGGCAGGCGCGGATCTCTTTTTTCAATTGCTTAAGGGCATTCATGGCATCATCCGCCTTTCTCGTGAAAGCATCATGTACTAACTCCATTATACGCAAAATCGCCGCGATTATGAATCAATCTCGTCTGTACACCCGTATACAGGAGGAAGCAGAGTTGTCTCAAGGGGCTTTTGGGCGTACAATGGAGATTGAGTGGAGGTGCGTCATATGGAGAAGGGAGATATCCTCGTCATCGGCGCGAGCAATATCGACATCACCGGGGTCCCGAAAGGGGATCTCGTGGAAAGGGACTCCAATCCGGGGGATGTGCACATAGCGCCCGGCGGCGTCGGCAGGAACATCGTCGAGAACCTCGCCCGAGTGTCCATGGAGGTCGGCTTTATCACCGTTCTGGGGGCGGATTCTTTCGGGAAAAGGATCAGGACCGGACTGGAAGAACTCGGTATCGACCTGCACGCGGAGACAGTGCGACGCACGCCCGTCTATCTCGCGATCCATGATGCTCAAAAAGACATGTTCCTGGCCGTGAACGATATGGAGGGTTTCGCCGCTTTGACAAGAGCGCGCTTGCAAAAGCACGAAAGACGGATCAAAGAAGCGGCGCTCGTCGTCATCGAAGCGAATTTGGATGTTGAAGCGATCGACTATGTGATGAAAACAGCCCATAAAGTGTTCGTCGATGCGGTTTCATCGGCCAGGGTGAAACGGTTGGCGCCTTATCTCGGAAGGATACACACATTGAAATTGAACCGCGGCGAACTGGCGACCTTGATGGACATGCCGGGGGTCGATGATGCGTCTTTGCGGGAAGCTTTGCGCAAACTGCGAAAGCAAGGTGTCTTCCGTATCGCGGTCACGATGGGGGAAGAAGGTGCGATATTGGCGGATGAAAAGGGCATGCGCCAACTTTCCGCTTTGCCCGTCTCTGTTGTCAACACCACCGGCGCGGGGGATGCTTTCACTGCGGGACTCGTCTATGCGGAAATGACCGATCAATCCCCCCTCGCCGCCGGAATCGCTTTATCCTCCTTCAGTCTCGAAACGGCAAGCAGTGTGCATCCGGAACTCACCGAAAAGAGGCTTGCCGGACGTCTTCCTTCAGAAGAAGGAGAATGAGGGCGCACCTCATCCCCTTTTCTTTTTCCGCTTTTTCCCACTCGATAGCTTTTTTTGTTACAATGGGGAATGAAAACACGATGGTCCTTCACAAGCGGCCACCAAGAAAGGATGTAACGATGAAAAAGATCACTTTGGAGAAATTCCTCGACTACCGTTTTCTTGGCAATCTGCAAGTCTCTCCGGAAGAGAGACGCTTCGCCTTCTTGTCGGCGGTGGCGAACAGGGAGAAGAACGAATATCGCCACACGCTCCATTGGGGAGACGAGCAGGGTCTCGGAAAGACCCTCTCCCTCGGCAAGAACAACGACTATCTCTTCTTGGACGAAAAGAGGCTCCTTTTGAACCTCCAAAAGACGAAGAAGGAAGAGAAGGCCGTCAAGGAGGAATTCCGTCAGAGTTACTACATCCATGATACGGATGAAGGAAAGACCGAAAAAGCTTTCACGCTCCCTTTCCCCGCCAAGCTGGAAAAGACCGTCGATGCCGACACCGTCCTCATGTCCACCCTCATGGAAGAGGACGACCACACCCTCTATGAAGGCGACAAGGAAGAAAGGGAGGCCTATTTGAAAGAAAAGAAGAAGATGCGCGCCTTTGAGGACATCGAGGAGATTCCCTATTACTTCGACGGCATGGATTTCATCGCCAACAAACACAAGCAACTCTTCCTCTTCGACCTCGCTTCCGAGAAGGTGAAACGCATCCTCCCCAAGGATTTCTCCATCGAGAGTTTCACGCTCTCCGAAGACAAGAAGACCATCTATTACACCGGCAAGAAGAAGGAAAGGATCCGTTCCTTGACGAGCAAGATCTTCGCCTATGACCTGGAAGCGGACGAACACACCGTCCTCTATGACAAGAAGGACCATAGCGTCATGGGACTGGCTGAAGTCGAAGGCGAGCTCCTTGTCGTCGCCCGCGACATGACCGAATACGGCATCAACGAGAATCCCGACTTCTTCTTGGTGAAAAAGGGAGAACTCGAACTCGTCAAGAGATTCGGTGGTTCCTTCGGTAACACGGTCGGCACCGATTGCCGCCTGGTTGCTTCGGAGAAGACTTTCGTCAAGGACGGTCGTTTCCATTTCATCGCCACGGTCGACGACCACACCGAATGGCAGGCGGTGGGCCTCGATGGGAAGATAGAGACCGTTCTCGTCATGGACGGCTCCATCGACGGCATTGTGCCCTTCGACGATGATGCCCGTCTCATTGCCATGAAGGATACACGGCTGCAGGAAGTCTATGCGTATGATTTCCACGATGAGAGGCTGACCATGCTCACACGGAAGAACACCCATGCCTTGCGCGACCATTACGTGGCGAAACCGCAGTCCCTCGTCTTGGAGAAAGAGGACCACGAGGTGAAAGGGTTCGTCCTCTTACCCAAAGACTATGATCCCGCCAAGGAATACCCTGCAATCCTGAATATCCACGGCGGACCGAAAACCGTCTATGGCAGCATCTTCTATCACGAGATGCAGTATTGGGCGAATGAAGGGTTCTTCGTCTTCTTCGCCAATCCCCGGGGCTCGGACGGCAAAGGCGACGCTTTCGCCGACATCCGGGGCAAGTATGGCACCATCGATTACGAGGACCTCATGGAATTCACCGACGAGGTCCTCGCCGAATACAAAAGCATCGACGAGAAGAGACTCTTTGTCACGGGTGGCTCTTACGGCGGCTTCATGACGAATTGGATCGTCACGCACACGGATCGTTTCCGCGCTGCCGTGACACAACGGTCCATTTCCAACTGGCTTTCCTTCTACGGCACAAGCGACATCGGCATCATGTTCGGATCGGACCAGGTGCAAGGACACCCTTTGCGGGACAGGGAGAAACTCTACGAACAATCCCCCATCAAATA
>PUMR01000071.1 GCA_003551455.1 Mollicutes bacterium
AACATCTCAGCTCACCCCGTCTCTCAGGTTCTTCCCCGTCAACATCAAGAAGACGTCTTCCAGGTTGGCCTGCTCGTTTTGCACATTCACGATGGTCTTGGGAGCCAATAGTTCGATGAGGCGGTCGAGCAGGTTCACACCGGCATGGACCATGACATGGAAGGTGTTCTCCTCGAGCCAGGCCTCCTTGACATCGGCGATGGCGCGGATTTCTTCGAGGCTCTCTTCCGCCGGGTTCTTGACGGTGATGCCGATCAACTGGTCGCCTTTGACTTTGTCGATGAGTTCGGCGACGGTCCCTTTGGCGATGATGTGGCCTTCGTCGATGATGTAGACCCGGTCGCTTATCGCTTGCACTTCCTCGATATAGTGCGATGTGTAGATGATGGCCGTATCAGCGTCTTTGGCCAGTTTTTTCACGAATTCGAGGATGTAGTTCCGGCTCTGGGGGTCGATGCCCACGGTCGGCTCGTCCATGATGACGAGTTCCGGCTCGTGCAAAAGCGCACAACCGATGTTGAGCCTCCTCTTCATGCCGCCGGAATACTTCTTCGGAATCTCATGGAGCCTGTCTTTCAGCCCGATGAGTTCGGCGACTTCGTCGATCCTTTTTTTCAGTTTCTCGCCGCGGAGCCCATAGAGTTTGCCGAAAAAGAGCAGATTCTCATAAGTGCTCAAGGTGTCATAGACGGTGACCTCCTGGGTCACGAGGCCGATCTTTTTGCGCACTTCGAGGTTGTGGCCGTTTTGTTTTTTGCCGAAGACCTCGACGAGACCATTGTCCACATCCAAAAGACCGACGATGGCGTTGATGGCGGTGGTCTTGCCGGCCCCGTTCGGACCGAGAAGGCCGACCACTTCGCCTTTCTTCACTTCAAAATCCAGATAGTCGAGAGCGAGATGCTCTCCGTTGTAGCGTTTGATAACGTCTTTCATTCTGACGATCATTTCTATCACCTCAACCAAATCTTACCAAAGCCCCGCCAAAGACAATAGTGACATTTGTCATATTGTGCGATTTCCATGATGACACGATATTTTTCTTAGCCTTTAGAAACCATTCGCTTAAAAACATGCCTAAAAAGGCACGACGTAATGAAACAAGACTATAATGTTTCATTGTAGTGTGGCTTCAATCCCGTAAACGAGCTTTCAAAAGCGCGAGCAAATCCTCTTGGGAGACTCCCTCTTTGACGAGATGTGGGCTGTAATCCGCATCATCATGATGATAGAGGTCCTCGCCGCGGTAAGCCCGCAGATGCGAACGGGACGGAACCGAAAGGCTCGCGCGGTCCCAGATGAACCTCTCTTGAACACTCGAACAATCGCCCGGAGCATTCCCGAAGAGAAGATAGGGGTAAACGTCATAGATGTAGTGGAGGACGATGCGCTCGCGATTGAACAATATGTCGAGAACAGCCGTGTCAGCAAAGTTGAAAGACCCCATGTTCAAGGGATCTTCGATGAGCTGGTAAATATCGCCGTCAAGACGATAGACGGCTTCGGAAGAGGCATGGGGAAAACTGTCGTAAATGTCGAGATCGTCGACAAGGACACGATCGGCGAGGGTAAATTTGACATTCTCAAAGTTCGATTCATCTCCAGTATGATGGCCCAACTGATGAAAGAAGGCCGGAGAAGGGGAGGCCGGCAAGGTGTCAAGAGCGGGAGCGAAGTCGATGTTGAAGGTGTTGCGTTCGTGATGAAACCTTCTATTGATGACAAAGGTCTCGTCTTCGCCCCATTCGATATGGAGTTTGTCGTCGTCAATCAAGGTGATTGTGGCAAGCGGGGTGATGAAACCCTGGATGAAGGGTCCGAAAAATCCCGCCGGGATGTGACTGCGATAGGTGAAGGTGATATAGGGGTTGTATGTATCTTCGTAACCATACAGGTTCTGGGGCCGGTCGAGACGTCTTTCGAAGTATCGGGTATGAAAATGTCGGACTTCGGACTCCTCCCAAAGGGCGAGAGGTTGAATCCCCGTATCTTCGCTTTGACATGTCACGCTCAAGACATCATCTTCTACGTGTGTCCATCCCGTCGGACAGCTGTTGCCGAAAAGACAAAACGTCTCTCCTTCTTCGACAAAGACTTCTTGGACTTCCACATAGGTGATTTTCAACCGTTTCGTCTCTTGGACAAGGCTGAACCCGCCCGTATAGAGTCCATCACGGAAATCTTCATATTCCAAGCGGGTGAGTGTGGCCTTTCCCAGAGTGTCCCCTTCCGTTTGGACATAAGGGATACCATATTTCGCCAAGAGGGTCTCGGGATCCACTTCCGTTCCCGCTTCACTCTCGACAAGGAGAAGATAGAACTTGTGATGGTCCTCATTCTGGATGAAATCCTCTTGGAGCAACTCGATGATGGATGCGTGCATAGTTGCCTTCGTCGTTGTGTCGATGGCATACTTGGGCTCCTCGAATGAAGACCTGATAAGTACAACGACCAAAATGGCGACAAACACAAGGATGAGACCGAGAAACACCCTCGCAGTTTTCAAAGCCATCCCCTCCAAGACCACAATCCGAAAAGACATCCACTCCTAGTTTATCACGCCTCATGTAAAAGGGCACCGATTTCTTTGCCATCCAGACCAGTAAGACGGCTCCAACAACTATACGATTAAAGCGCCTCGCAAGCTGCGAAGCGCTTTTTTGTGTGCAACTGGCTAGATTCTCGGTTACTACTCTTCGACATACTCGGGCAACTCGACGACGGTTTCTCCGATATCATAGACGAAGACATCCGTCGTCTCGCCGTGATGCCAGTGCACTTGGAAATGCATGCCCTCCTCGTCGATTTCCAAAGTGACCCGGTTGATCTCGGAAGTATCGCCTTGGAACAGCTCATCGAAATCGCTGCTTGCCAGATTGTATTTCCCATCGGTATAGGAGAACATCGCTTCATCCATGCTCAAAACGTCGATGAGCATATAGTCCTTGAAATCCGGCAACAAGCCCTCGGGAACCTCATACTTGTACCATGTTCCGTCATTGTCTTGGTGTTGGCTGATCTCATAGACGATATCGGTTTCGAAAACATAGTAGACATGGTCCTGGTTCAGCACATCCATGAATATCTTGTTTTCATAGAATTTCATGGTGTTGACGTAATCCCCTATGGGGGTGTTCTGCCAATGCCCTTCAATAGTGAAGTTGTCGTCGGTGAAAAGCTCATCGAGCGTATCTGACAGGGTGAAGGCGCGTTCATAGACCGCATGGATTTCTAGATAATGTCTGATGTCTTCCAAAGGTTCGCTCCAGCCCACATGGATGTAGCCGTCGATTTCTTCGGGAACCTCCGGTGGGACGGCATCCTGGCCGCTTCGCACCGACTGGTATTCAATCAGGTTTCCGTCT
>PUMR01000048.1 GCA_003551455.1 Mollicutes bacterium
AAGCCCGTGCCGAGGTGAATGTCGTCCAAGAGGAAAGAATCTACCCGGAATACGGTCTCGAGTTCATCCCCAAAAACTACACCTTCTTACCGAGGAAGAAATCCCATCTGAAACTCTATTTCGACATGGTGAAATATCCCCCCGGCACTGAAATCAAAGTTACCATCGTCTCCAGACAGACGCTCTTTCCTGAAGAAAGGATTTATGTGATAGAAGAAGAACACGAAGTCCAGCCGGATACAGGCCTCATGCGAATCCCCTTTGAAACCGACGAGAAAGAGATCCACCATACTGTCACCGCCGAGGCCGAGGGCTACAAGACAAAAGCCCGTATCAAGGTCGAAAAGAGAAAACCGAAAGAGACCGGCAAGAGCGGCTTTCTCAATAGCATCCAGCTCACCTTCGAAGATGATTTCTGGCAATCCTCCTTCAACGAAAGGGAAGGTATCATCCACATCAACGGCGCTCATCCGATCAACCGGACCATCATGGGCGAGCTCGGCCAGAAAGACCCCAAGCGTCCCACCTTTACACAAAACCAAAACAAGTACCTTTTTGAACTCATAGCTCATGAAAGCGCCCAACGCTTCGTCGAGGCAGAGTTCGCCGAGAAGGATTTCACCCCCGATGTCCTCCTCGATTTCATACAGAAAGAAAAAACCGCAATCTACAATATTTTGCTCGAAGAACTTTGACTGTCCAGCTGTTTCTCATTGAAGGATGATATGAAACGGACAGTACCCCCTTCTCGCTCGAGCCAATCCAGAGAACAAGGAGAGATTTCCCCATGAATCACTGCCCGAGTTGCGGCGCCCCCGTCAAAAAAAGGAAGAAGGTCTGTCCGCATTGCGGTGTCTCTTTGAAAAGGGCGGACAAAGCGGAAGCGACTTCGCAGAAATCATCCACCGTGCGCTCGGTGCGCACCGTGGACGAAACGGGGCCTCCACGGAAAGAAGTGAGCACGCCCCGCGAAGAAGGCTCCGTAACTAAAGAAAAAGAAGAGCCCAATGAATGGCTCTTGCCGGTGAGCGACCGCCTGGGTCGTTTCCTCTGGGGCGCTTTGGGCTTTCTTATACCAATCCTCGGTTTGATTTTGTTTTTCACACTGATTGAAAGAAAACCCGGCATCGCCGTTTCTGCCGGTGTCGGCGCATTCTTCTGGGTCATCGCCGTGTTCTTCCTCTATATGATCGGCTTCGCCCTGGTCTGGGGATGAATGTTTCGGGGTAGGCTATTGCCTTTGTATGTAAAGGAGATGGAGTAATATCAATTCCATACTTGGCATGGAAGGCATATAATGGTAAAACAACATCAACACTACTACATCATCTTGAGCAAAGCATACAGGTACATACCCTTATAGCCACGACAATAGATATTGTGTGGTAGAGGGACATGTGATTTGAATTTTCCTTAAGGCAAGTCGGCTTTTATTTTTATAGGATACGGATCACCTTTTCATATATCACGCGCGAGGTCTCACATCTATTGTATATCTACAATAGCAACAATCACGCCGGACAAATCCTTGTCCCCAAGATTACCTGAATGTGTTACAATGCATGCAAACACCCAATGTTCCGGGTGCTTTATGTTTCAGGAATCGAACCAGACCGACAATGATGACTAGGAGTTGTGACCATGGCCATAGTATTGTGCAAAGAGTGCAGACAGGAGATATCCTCGAAAGCGAAAGCCTGCCCCCATTGCGGCTATCCTCTGGAAGAAGAGAAGGACGCCTTCGATGATATCGAAGGGAAAAAGAGTGAACACCCCTTCGACGAGGAAAGAAAGAAGACCGAGGATTCCCAGAGGCAAAAAACCCACCCTCGCCGCCCCGGCCCCCATGGTCCCCCGGGTCCCTTGGCTTCCCCGGCCGATTCCAAAGCGACGACGGGCATGGTCCTGTCGATCGTGGGCTTTTTGCTGCCGATTCCCCTGGTCGACATCATCCTCGCCATCGCCGGCATCATCATGGGCTCGCAGGCCCAAAAGATGCCCAACCTCCGGCGCCGGGGCCAAGCCACTGCGGCCATCGTCGTCGGTGTCATCGCCCTCATCTTCAACGTCTCCTACTGGCTTTTCATGACTTGAACATCCCTGCGGCCAACGCCGACATGAACAGTTCTCTCCCTCGTGAAATCCCCAACATATGATTCCTAAGGTTCCCTGAAAAGAGCGGATATCTTACAATGCCAAACGAGACTCGATGAGACATAGGAAAAAAGACCTCGAATCAAGCATTCGAGGTCTTTTTGTTAGGTTTTTGTGGGGTTCCGGCTTGCTCATCTTGATGGATCAGTCGTTTTTCAACTCGTTGATGAAGGCTTCCCAAAATGATTGCAGCCGTTCGTAATCCACGACATAGCGGGCCTCTTTCGTCTTGGGGATCTTGATGACCTTCGCGGTGAGGAAGGCGTTGATATGATAGGTCACCGTGGCGCTCGAGACCCCCACGGCATTGGCGATGGCCTTCGTGGAGGTCATCCCCTTGGCGATGAGCCTGAGGATTTCATAGCGCGTCTCGTCCGAGAGGGTCTTGAAGACCTTGGCGCGGTTCTTCCTTGACTCGTCCTTGAACTCGGCGATCATCTTGAAGCCCGTGTCCATGTCCAACCCGTAGAGGATCACCCGGTCGTCGCCCGTGGTGAGGCGGCTGAAGCGGTAAGGGTTGGTGAAGGAGGTGATGAGGATGTTCTCTTCCTCCAAGGAATCACTCGGGACGATGTCTTGCGTCAGTCTCTCGAAGGCGGCGGCGCCGTCTTTTTCCAAAGGGGCCACGACTTTTTCCCGGAAGCGTTCGATTTTCGCCTCATGCTGGGAGAGATACTGGGCGAAGATCGGGCGGATTTTATCCAGGAGTCCCATGTAGACCTCGAGGTATTCTTTCGGGTTCTCGATGAGAAGGAGGAGGATCCAGCGGTGGCTCTCCGTGGTCGGGGTCTCTCTTACGAGGTTGACGAGGTCGTCGCGGTTCTCGCGGAGATGTTCGGCCATGGCGCGCGCCTTCTTCTCGTCGGTCTCCTCCTCGCCCCTTTCGACGGTGAAAAGCGCATAGATCAGATTCGCCCGGATGGTCTCCTCGTCGTCTTGCAGGATTCTTTGCAGATAGTCTTTGTGGTCGGCGAAGCCGAGGAAGGAATAAGCCTTGAAAAGCAGTGTGGGGAAGTCGTAGTTGCTGATGGTCTCGTCGGCATAGAAGCCGAGCAGGGGGTCCTTGAAGGGGTCGAGGTCCTCCTTGGCCGCATGGATGAACTCCAGGTGCGCTTCGTGGTCGACGACATCCGCCAATTCTTCGTCCCCCAACATCTCGTTGAGGTTGTGGACTTCTTCGG
>PUMR01000026.1 GCA_003551455.1 Mollicutes bacterium
ACAAACTCAAAGAGAGCGACATGGACATCGATCTCGAAGCCATCCTCGAGATGATCGAATCCGGCATGGACGGAAAACTCGTCGACATCGAATCCGATGACGGCGACACCGTCGAGATCTATATCGAGTAGTAACCATCCGCAAACGGTCATACCTACCGCTTCCGTCGAAACCGGCGGTACTCCCGCCGGTTTCTGTCATTCAACTTAATGTGTGTGACACAGAAAGGTGGTGCGTGATGAAATCCCTCTTTAGAAACAAAAATTTCGTCCTGCTTTTCAGCGGCAACCTCGTGAGCCAAATCGGCAACACTTTCTACAATTTCGCCATCAGCTGGTTCATCCTCTCCCTCACCGAGAGTGCCTTCCAAGCGGGGGCGTATCTCGCTTTCGGGGCGATTTTGCAAGCGTTGGCCGTACCCCTCGCCGGAGTCTTCGTCGACCGGTTGCCGAAAGTGCGGATCCTCGTCGCCACGGACGCGTTGCGCGGTCTTGTCGTCCTTTTGGCGGGATTCTCGCTCTTCATCCTGAGACAAGACGCCTACATCCTTTTCACCCTGTATGTGGTCTCCTTCGTCCTCGCCGTGAACCACGCCTTCTTTTCGCCCGCCGCCATGGCCTTGCGGCCCGAGATCGTCAAAGACGAGGAACTCAACCAATGCAACGCCTTTTTCAGTATGATCGGCAGTGTGCAAGTGATCATCGGGGTCCTGCTCGGTGGGATTCTCTACACCTTCCTCGGCATCGAACTCATCTTCATCTTGAACGGTGCGACTTTCCTCGTGAGCGCCCTGAGCGAGATGTTCATCCGGACCCCCTACAAGAAAAACGGCTCCGTGCGTGATGATTCTCCCGTCCGGTCCTATTGGGGGGACTTCAAGACCGGTCTCGCCTATATCAATGCTAAAAGCGGCCTCATAGAATTCATGCTGATCGTCCTCGTCCTGAATTTCACCTTCGCGCCGCTTTTCGCGAACGTGTTGCCCTATCTTTTCAACCTCGAACTAGGTAGACGCCCTCTCGATCTCTCCATGGCGCAGATGTCCTTTTCCTTCGGCGTCTTGGCGGGCAGCCTCGTCGTCGGGGCCGTCGGTAAACGCCTCATTGTCAGAAACGCTCTCCGAAAAGGTCTTTCCGTCCAAGTCCTCTTCTATCTCGTCATCGTCGTGTTGATCGTCCTGGTGACCGCATACGGGTTCCCTTATCAGACCTTTTTCGTGTTCTTCATCCTGACGAGCTTCTTCTTCGCTGTCGCGAACATGTGGGTGAACATCCCCATCAACACCGGGATGCTCCGCGCGATCGACGCCGATGTCCGGGGGCGGGTGCTATCCATCATCGAGACCTTTTCGGGCGGTCTCGTCCCCTTGGCCATCTTCATCGGCGGCATCGCCATCGACATGCTCCCGCTGGGGGTCGTGGCCCTCGCGCTATTCGTCCTGAGTCTCGTCCCCTACGGCCTCATCATGTTGAACAGGCAGGTCGATGTGCTCTTGAAGAGCCTTTGATTACAAAACCGGGCGCGAGCCCGGTTTGTCAAATCTTCTCGTCCGTCAAGAACATCGCATCGCCGAAGGAGTAGAATCGGTACTCCTTTTCCATCGCTTCCTTGTAGGCCTCCAGAATCGTATCTCGCGTCGCGAAGGCCGAAACCAACATGAGGAGCGTCGATTCGGGGAGGTGGAAATTCGTGAGCAGGCAGTCGACGACCTTGAACTTGTAGCCCGGACGGATGAAGAGGTCGCTCTTGCCGCTGCCCGGCTCGATCCGGCCTTGGGAAGTGGCGATGGTCTCCAGGGTCCGCACGGAAGTCGTGCCCACGGCCACGATGCGTTTGCCTGCCGCTTTGGCCCGGTTGAGGGTCGCGGCCGCCGCCTCGCTCACCTCGTAGTATTCCTCATGCATCTTGTGGTCGTCGACACGGGCGACCGACACGGGACGGAAGGTTGCGAGCCCGACATGGAGGGTGATCGTCACGAAAACGATGCCCCTCTCGCGCAAGAAATCGAGATAGTCCTTGGTGAAATGGAGCCCGGCCGTGGGAGCGGCGGCGCTCTTTTTTTCTTGCGAATAGACGGTCTGATAGCGGTCGGCGTCTTCCAACTCCTCGTGGATGTAGGGCGGCAAGGGCATCTCGCCGAGTCTCTCGAGTAGACGGTCGAGGTCGCCTTCATATTCGAGGCGGAAATCGCGCAGACCCTCTTCGCCGACACCGACGCATTCCATTCTGAGCAGTCCCCCGCCGAAGACGATCCGCGTGCCTTGGCGCACTTTCTTCGCCTTTTTGGCGAGGGCCTCGAAGACATCTTCTTCCTTCTCGCGCAAAAGGAGGACCTCGATGGCGCCCCCCGTCCGTTCGTTTCGCCCCGTGAGTCGGGCCCGACGCACGGCGGTGTCGTTCAAGACGAGGACGTCGCCTTTGCGCAGATGTTCGTGCAATTTCTTGAAACGGGTGTGGCGTCTCGTCCCGTGGGTCTTGTCGACGACGAGGAGTCGGGATTCATCGCGACGGTCGAGCGGACGCTGGGCGATGAGATGTTTCGGGAGGTCGTAACGGAAATCCCTGGTCTTCATTCGAAAAGGCCGCCCTGATAAGATTCCCCGAGGTGCTTGTAGGCCTTCTCCGTCGCCATGCGGCCCCTTGGCGTGCGCTTGATGAAGCCGAGTTTCAGGAGGTAGGGTTCATAGACGTCCTCGATGGTCGTGACCTCTTCGCTGATCGAGGAAGCGAGACTCTCGACGCCGACGGGACCGCCGCCGTAGCTCTCGATGAGCCCCTGCAGGTAGTCGCGGTCCTTGCTGTCGAGGCCGATGGGGTCGATCTGGAGCTTGTCGAGGGCCTTTCTGGTGATGGAAAGGTCGATTTTCCCTTCGTTCAAGACGTCGGCGAAATCGCGGACCCGCCTGAAGATGCGGTTCACGATCCTCGGGGTGCCGCGACTCCTTTTGGCGATCTCCCCGATCGCTTCCCGCGCGATGGCGGCGCCATAGATCTTCGCTGTCCGCGCACAGATCTTCGCGAGGGCGTCCTCGTCGTAGTATTCCAGTTTCTGGACCACGCCGAAACGGTCGCGCAAGGGCGCGGTGAGGTCGCCATAACGGGTCGTCGCACCGATCAGAGTGAACGGCGGGAGGTCGAGACGGATGGCTTTGGAGGTCTCCTCCTTGCCGACGATGAGATTGATGACATAATCCTCCATCGCCGGATAGAGGACTTCTTCGACGACCCGGGGCAAACGGTGGATCTCGTCGATAAAGAGGATGTCGCCGGGCTCGAGGTCCGTCAAGAGCACGGCGAGGTCGCCGCTCTTTTCGATGGCGGGCCCGCTCGCGGTCTTGATGGCGGCGCCGACCTCGTTGGCGACGATATTGGCGAGGGTGGTCTTGCCGAGACCCGGAGGACCATAGAGAAGGACATGGTCCAAGGCCTCGTTTCGATGCTTCGCGGCCTGGATGAAGACGGACATCATCTCCTTGACACGGTCTTGCCCGATATATTCATCAAGACGCGAAGGACGCAGGCGGACCTGCTCGATGTCCTCTCTTTGTTTTTCGGCACTGACGATTCGTTCGCTCATCGGTCACTCACCTCTCCTTTAGATTATACACCATGGCTTGCGTTTTACAACCGCCTTGCCGTTCGCTGGGACACAGTTCTCCCTGAGCGAACCGGCGGAAACACCAAAAAGTTCGTTTCCGGGCTCCCGTGCGTTGTCTTTGCGCTTGGCCTGTGATAAAATGATAGGGAGAATTGCGTGTCATACACCAAGATGGGAGGTGTGAGGATGGAAAAGGGCAAGAACGGCGCCACTTCGCTTGAACAGAAGCTTTATCTGATCGAGCGCGACTATAAAAAGAGGATCGATCCCGTCCAAAGCACTCTCGAAAAACTCAAGGAGCGCCAAGAAAGCGTCCTCGCCCGGGCGCAAAAAGAGTTCGAGACCAACGAGAAAGAACACCGGCTCGAACTGCAGCGGATCGAGAAGGCGTACACGCAGAAAGAACGGGAAATCGAGAAGGAACACGCGACCAAGATCGCCAACCAGAAGGAACGCATCGCTGAAGCGGAAAACAAGGTCCAAAAAGAGCTCGAGGCGATCAACGCCAAACACGCGGAGACCGCCAAAGCCCTCAAGCAGGAAATCGAAGAGATCGAGACCGAGATCGAGGGGCGCCTCGCCCGTATCGACGAGAAACACCAAGAGAGCACCGGCGTCTATGAAGAGAAGATCGAGCTCTACGAACAGAATCTGGAGACCAACAAAACGGCATGCCGCGAGACCCTCGAAGCCGCCGTCGAAAAATTGAAGCAACTCTATGCGGAAGACAAACAGCGACTTTCCGACCTGGAAAAGACGCTGCAAAAGACTTTCCGGCCCTTGAAGAAGCGCCTCGAAAAGAACAACGAGGACGTCAAGGCGGCCATGAAGCGCGAAGACGGCGCGCTCCAGAGCCGTATCAACACGGTGAGGAGAGAACTGAACAAGACCATCAAGGAGATCACCACCCTCCTGACGCAGATGGAAGAGCGGCTCAAGCGCCCGTTCTTCGATTTCGAACAATCCCTCAATGATGTCACCGCCTTTTTCAAGGACTATGAGGAGCGTTTCAAGAACCATCTCCGCATGGATGTGAACGCCGAACGCAGCCGCCTCAACAACCTCGCCAAGAAACAGGCCCAGGCGGGCGGCGAGCAAGCGGGCGGCGAATTGAACAAACAGATCGAACTGAACATCGAGAGACAGAAAGCGCTCAAGGACCACGGCGCCGCCCTGAAGGCGGCCGTCGAGAAGACGCTCGACATGTTCAAGTCGATGGCGGGCAAGACCCGCGAGACGATCGAGGAGACCCTCGACCAACACGAGAAACTCATCAACGAGCACCAGACGAAACTCAAACGGAAATTCGACCTTTTCCAAAACCAGAGCCCGAAACTCGTCGCCGCCATGAGCGACCATATCGACAAACGGTCGCCGAAAGACGACCTGGATGCCTTGAAGACCTTTTTCCATGACCTCTTCAAGGCTTTTTACGAGTTCGAGACCGAACGGTCGAAAGCGGTCGCCGACACCACGCGCTCGCTCATCCCCTTGTATGCGGAAATCGACGACATCCGCTATTTCCTCGATGTGAAGGACGCACTCAAGGAAATCCGCATCCGCAAGGAGAAAATCGAGGCCGAAAAGCGGGAAGCGCGCTGGCGTCTCGAGATGAAGAAGCTCCAAAAGGAACATGAGATCCGCATCGCCCGTCTCGAATGCGACTACGCCCTCGAGGAGAAGCGGCTCAAGAACAGCCATCATGTGGAAAAGGAAAAACAGCGCCTGGCCGATTTGAAAGCCCGGCGCCAGGCCGCGTTGCAGGAACTCGCCGAGAAGAAGGACGAGGAGCTCGCCGCCTGCCGGCATGGACTCAGGAAAAAGCAGAACACCGCGGACAAGGCGCAGATCGAAAAACGCCACGCGCTCGAAAAAGAACGTCTCGACACCCTGGAGACCATCCGCCTGCTCGAAGCGGAGCGGGACGCGGAGCTCCAAAGGGTCGAACACGAAGAAGGAAGGACCAGCGAACGCATCGCTCTCGACCTCGAATTGGACAAGACCAAGAAACGGTTGAGCCGTCTCGAAGCCACTATCGAGCGTGTAGAAAGGCGACTCGCGGCCGAACGCGCCGAAAAGGAAAGGGAGCTGCACAACTCCTTCCGCGAGAAAACGGAAGACGTCGAGAAGCGACTGAAAGAGCTCGAACAAGAACACGAACGCCGCGTCGGTTTCATCGACAAGGCGCTCCGACGGGAGACCGAAAACGCCAACACGAACATCGAGAACGTCAAAGAGATGGCGGGGAACCGACTCGAACCGTTCGAAAGTCGCGCGAAGGACATCAAAGCCGTCATCGAGAGCCACCATAAAGCCCTGCAAAAGGAAGAGCCCTCGCTGAAGGAGATTCTCACCATCGCGGCTTCTTCTTTCCACGAGCGGTTCATCGAGACAATCGAACACGGCGCCCACACATTGCAAGAAGCCGAAGACTTCCTCCTCCGCGTGGCTGAAAAAGACGCCGCCGAAGAAATCGCCGACGAAAAGAAAAGGGCCGCCCACATCGAACGGATCGCCGCCATGAAGGATCGTGCGAAAAAGACCCACGAGAAAGAGGCCCAAGCGGTCATCGACGACTTCAAATCAGCCCACAAGGCCGCCGACAAGGAGCTGCGCCGCCACAAGTCCCAGACCGTCGAGCGGATCCTGCAAATCCTCACCCCCTTGAACGAGAAGGCGCGCACCCTCATCGAGGACTATGCCTCCCATGTGGCCAAGACGATCGACAACCTCTTCTACCCGCTCATGGAGAACGATGTCGAACTCATCGAACGGGCGGAGAATTCGAGCCGCAAAGCGAAAGAGGAGGCCCAAGAACGACATCAAGAAGAGCGGATGCCTCTGGAAAAAGAATTGCAAAAGATCAATGCGGAACGCGATAAAGCGCTGCAAAAGCTGAAAAAGGAATATGACGCGAAGATCGCCGAAGAAAGCGCATCCGTCGAAAAAGAGAAAGAAGAGACCCGTGCCCACTTGGAAGCGCTCGAGAAAAAAGTCGCCCAAAACGGCGACACCGCTTTCGACGAAAAGAAGGAACGCGAAAAACGCGAAAAGCGCGTACGCGAGCAGATGGACGAGAGGCGCAAGCGTCTCGATGAGCACTTCAACGCCATGAAAAAGAAAGTCGACGAGCGTCTCGACGACGCCATGATCATCATGGAGAGCGCGAAAGAGAACGCCGCCGGCGCCCTTGAGGAAGTCCAGAACACGCTCGAGACCACGATCGAGGCCAACCAGGAGAACTACGAGAAAGCCCAGCGGAAGATGCAAAAAGCCTTGGAAGACCTCGCCGACGACAAAAAGGCCGCCGTCGAAGAAGAACACAAACGCATCAAGCAGACCACCGAAGAACACGAAGAAAGAGCGCAATCCGCCTCCGACGACCTCGACAGCCGGATCGACGATGTGAACCGCAAGACCGAGGACGAGGCGCGCAGCAAGCGAGCTCGCAAAGAACACCTCGAAGAGATTATCGGCCAGCGCGAGAAAGAACTGCAGCAATCACTCCAGAAAGCTTGCGAAAGCCTTTACGAGACCGTGGCGGAAAAACTCGGAAAAGCCCCCTTGGAAACCCCCGACCATACAAGCGCCCTCGATGGACTCTTCCACGAACAAGACGCTCTCATCGACGCCTATGTCGAGGAGACGAAGCGCGCGATCAAGACCAAGAGCTCCGCCTGACACCCACGCCGAGGACGAAGGGAGTCACCCCCCATGGCGAAGAAGAAAATCGACCACACAAACGAATCCGAGTCCAAGAGGAAACTGACTTCCTTGGTCGACAAGAACCTGCAGAAGGAATCGAAACTTTTGCAGAATCTCATCCAGGAAGTCGTCGAGGCCAACCGCAAGGTCAAGGAGTCCCACAAAAAACGCCTCGAGGAGACCGACGAAAAACTCCGCATCCTGAATGCGGAAACCGACCGTCTCCAAGAGGAGATCGACAAAAAGGACCAAGACACCACCATCGAGCAGCTCACCTATCTCCTCGATTCCAAGGACCGCATCTTCCAAGCCCTTTCCGACATGCGCGCCCGTTTCACCGAGAACTTCCTCCAACAAAACGAGGAAGAGACCGGTGAAGCCTTGAAAGAGCGGCTGCTCTCCGTCCTTGCCGAACAAGCGGAAGAGACCTCCGACGGCGATGTCTTTCTCCAATCCTTCCGGAGCGCCTCGCTCGAGTTCATCGAGGAGGTCTTCAAGAGGAGCGAGGCCTACTTCTGCCGTCATTATCTGGAAAAATCGAAGACCGACCATGTACTCGAACTCTTCGAGGACCAGACGAAAGTCCTGGCCTAAGCGTTCGACGATTTTCTTCCCGCCTTGGAAGAACTCGTCACGGAACGGATGCACATGCTCCGGACCGAAGACGATGAAGAGACGCTCGACGAACGCATCAAACGGACGCACGAAGAGCGCAAGGCCTCCATCGCCGAAGAGGAGAAACGGCTCAAGAAAGAGTTGAAGAACGCTCTGGCGGCCTTCGACGAGCGCAGGGACAATCTGGAACAGACCGTCCTCGAGGATTTGCAGAAGCGGCACGAGAAAGACCTTGCGGCCGAGCGGGAGAAAAAGAAGGCGCTCGAAGAGGAACTGAAGGAGCTCAAGCTGAAAATCGTCGCCGCGGGCAAAAAGGGCGCCAAGGAAGAACTCAAAGAACTCTGGTCGGATTATGCGAAGAAGGAAAAGGCCGCTTCCGCTCTCCGAGAGAAAAAGATCGAGGAACGGATCCAAAAACGCCTCGGACCCGAAATCAAACAGATCGAGAAAGAGCGCTACCAGGCCGAGAAGGACTATATCGAGAAGCTCTACGACCTCCGCTTCGATAAGGCCAAGGAGGACATCCGTTTTTCCGAATCGCAAGAAATCTTCAAATTGCAAGAGGACGAGAAGGCCTTGCGGCACGACCTCGATTTCAACGCCGGCTTCGTGAGCGCGATGGAAAAATATTTCAACGCCTTCGAACAATTCATCCGCGGCGTGGTGGATTTCATCGGGGCCTTCCACAACCTCCTCGCCGACAAGCACGAGGCCTATCTCGAAGAAGAGATCGCCCTCCTGGAGAAACTGAAGCCCCTACGCAAACGCTTCAAGACGGCCCAGTTCGACCTCGCCGAAAAGCTCCGCCTGCGGCATTTCTCCCAACGCGAGACGGCCGCCCTGATCGACCACGCCATCCGGGAACACGCCATCAAGGTCAAATACCGCCAAAAACTCGACAACACCGACAAAGCCCTCACCGACATCAAGAAGACCTCCGCGATCGCGAGACTCAACGCCGAAGAACAGGCGAAGAGTGAACTCATCCAGCAGAAGGCGCTCATCGAACTCGCCGATAAAGAGTATGAGCTCCAGCTCTTGAAGATCAATTCCCTCTACGACAGCGAGATGAACCTCACCAAGGCGCAGACGGAACGCCTCAACATCGGCCAGAACGTCAACGAGGCCATGGTCGGGACCACCATCGAGAGCCAGATCCATCTCGCCGAACAGCAGATCGCCTTCGCCGAGAACGAATACCACCTCCGCCTCGAGAACATCGACAAGGCGTTCCAGAAAGAACTCGAATATGCCAAGGAGAAGCTGACCACCCACCGGCAGAAATATGTCTTTGCCATCCGCGAGCTCGAAGAAGAGCGCGAAGAGAAACTCGAAGACATCACCTACCGTCTGGCCCTCTTCACCGACGAGAAGGACAGACGCCGTCTCCAAGAGCGGGAAGCGCTCATCAAGGAAGAATACGAAGAAAAGATCGGCGCCATTCGCGACCAGGAGGAGAACGACGCCTACGTCCAGCGCTATAAACGACAATACGAAGCCGCACAAGCGCGGGCGAAGAAGGCCCGCGACGACGCGAAAAGGCTCCGCGACCGCACGATAGAGACCTTCGAAACCATGTTGGAGACCAACAAGGAGAAACTCGCACAGTTCAAGAAGAAAGACACCGCCGAACACTCCCTCGCCCCCTATATCGAGAAAGAGGCCGGCAAGACCGCGAAGATGCGCCATGAAGAGGCCTTGAAAGAAGCGAAGGAGACCTACGAAGAAAAGATCGCCCCGCCCGACCGGCGGATCGAAGAACTGCAAGCCACCCTCGAACGGTTGCAGAAGGAAGAAGGCGAGAGACCCGAGCGCGTCGAACTCGAACAAGAGACGGCCCGCATCGAGGAAGAGCGCAAACAGGCCCTCGCCGAAGAAGAATCCCGTTACGAAAACACGGTCGCGGCCATCCGCGAAGAACGCGACGCTTTCGTGAAAAAGACCGAAAACCTCCGCGAAGAACTCGACACGAACGGTCTCGACACGGGCAAAGAGACGCTCGAAAAGAACTTGAAGAGCCACATCGCCGCCTTGAAGAATTCCCAGCGGGATATCCGCAAGCGTCAACTCGCGGAACTCGAAGCGGCCCTCGCCGAACGCAAGAAACGCCTGAGGACCATGCAAGGCGAACTCGACAGCCACATCCGTCCCGCCTTGAAGGACTACAGCGAATTCGTGAAAAAAGTCGCCTCAAGCCAGCACATCAAAGAGAAAAAGGCGAAACGGAACATCGAAAAGGAGAAAAAGGAAGCGCTGAAAGATCTCAAAACCCGCTACAAGTCCTGACCACGATAAAAGAAACGCCCTTCCATTCGAAACAATGGAGGGGCGTTTTCCTTTTGTCAGCGGTATCTTTCCCTTGTCATGAAAAGATGCCCGTCGTCAGCCGCCGATGAGACGCCCGACGAGGAGGATGAGTCCGACAAACGCCGCCAAAGCGAAGACGGCCAAGGCCACCCGGAACCACGAGCTGTGTTTGATCCCGTAGTCCATCCTTCTTTCGCCGCGGTCCCTTTCGGCGAGCTTGTGGGTGTAGGCGTTCTTGTTCTGGTAGTGTCTGGGCAGGGGGTTCTTCGTAGGCATGTCTAGCGACCTCCTTCTTCTTTGGTCATTTCGTCGAGTACGCTCTTCCCGTAGGCGGGCATCTTCACGCCGAAGTTGTCGGCGACGGTGGCACCGACATCGGCGAAGGTCTCGCGCTCGGCCAAGACGCCGCCCAAAAGCGCGGGAGAGTACAGGAGCAAGGGCACATACTCCCGGGTGTGGTCGGTCCCTTCGTGGGTGGGGTCGTTGCCGTGGTCGGCGGTGATGACGAGGAGGTCCTGCTTTTCGAGCTTTTCCATGAGGGGGGCGAGTTGCGCATCGAAAGCCTCCAGGGCCTCTTTGTAGCCGGCCGCGTCGCGGCGATGGCCGTATTTCGCGTCGAAATCGACGAGATTGAGATAGGCCAGCCCCCGGAAATCCTTGTCGGCGTAGGCGGTGATGTTCGCCATGCCTTCGTCGTTGTCTTTCTGTTTTATCGTTTCGGTGATGCCTTCACCGGCATAGATGTCTTCGATCTTGCCGAAACCGGCGACGGTGAGCCCCGCATCCGCGAGATGGTTCAACACCGTAGGTGCGTAAGGTTTCAAAGCGTAGTCGCGCCGGTTGGCCGTGCGGCGGAAACGGCCCTTGCCTTCCCCCACGAAGGGGCGGGCGATGACGCGTCCGACCTTGAAACGTTCGTCCATGGTGAGTTCACGGGCGATCTCGCAGGCTTCATACAAGGCCTCGAGACCCACCTTCTCTTCATGCGCGGCGATCTGCAGGACGCTGTCGGCGGAGGTGTAGACGATGAAATCCCCCGTGGCGAGCTGGTGCTCGCCGAGTTCATCGAGGATCTCCGTGCCGCTCGCGGCTTTGTTGCCGACGAGGTTCCGGCCGATCCTCTTGGCGAGCTCTTCCATCAATTCGGCGGGGAAACCGGTCTCCGTGAAGGTCCGGAAGGGCTCGGTGACCTTCAGGCCCATGAGTTCCCAATGGCCGGTCATCGTGTCCTTGCCGACGGAGAGCTCTTTCATCCGGGTGTGGAATCCGCGGGGGGAATCGATGGCGGCGACGCCGCGAATATCCGTCAGATGACCGAGGCCGAGGCGTTCCATGTGGGGAAGATGGATCCCCCCTTGGCTCGCAGCAATGTTTGCCAGGGTGTTCGCCCCTTCGTCCCCGTATTCGTGGGCGTCCTCCATCGCGCCGATGCCGACGGAATCGGCGATGATGAGAAAGATTCTCTCGAACATGTCATTCGCTCCTTTTCGCATGTGGATGGTATTTGTCGTAGACCGCGATCAGTTGTTTTTTGTTGATGTGGGTGTAGAGTTCGGTGGTGGAGACGTCGGCGTGGCCGAGCATCTCCTGGACATAGCGGAGGTCCACGCCCGCCTCCAGCATGTGCGAGGCGAAACTGTGGCGCAACGTGTGCGGACTCACGTCCTTGTCGATGTCCGCTTTCCGTGTGAGGTCGCGCAGGATCTTGTAAAAGCCCACCCGGCCGATGGGACGGCCGAAACGGTTCAAGAAGACATCGGGGACGGGGGCTTTGGCGAGTTTGAGCCTCCCGTCTTCGAGATAGCGCTTCAAGGCCGCGCCCGCGGCACTGCCGATCGGGACGATGCGTTCTTTGTCGCCTTTTCCGGTGACATTGATGAACCCCTGGTTGATGTGGAGGTCGGCGGTCTCGAGACCGATGAGTTCACTGATCCTGAGGCCGCTGCCGTAGAGGAGCTCGACCATTGCCAGGTTCCTCTGTGCGAGTGGGCCTTCGCCTCGCGCGGCCTCCAGGACGGCTTCCAACTCCTCGATGGTGAGGATGTCGGGAAGCCGCTTCTTCATCTTCGGACGGTGGATTTTCAAAATGATGTTCTCTTCGACGACGCGTTCGTCGACGAGATATTGATGGAACCCCTTGAGTGCCGAGAGTTTCCGGGACACGGTGGCCGCGGAGGCCTTCTTCTTCCTGAGCGTCATGAGGTAGCGGTCGACCAGCGCCTTGGTGATGGCCGCAGGGTCGCGGACCTCGCGCTCGACGAGATAATCCACATACCCTTGCAGATCGGAAAGATAGGCCCGGATGGAGTTCTTGCTCAGACTCCGCGCCGCTTTCAGTTCGTATTCATACTCTTTCAAGAGTTGCTTGAGCATCGCTCTACCTCCATCATATCAGAATGAACACCTCGTTGGCGAGCATGACGCCTCTTTGGGTGAGCCGCAGCCGATCCTTGTCCCTTGTGAGAAGACCGGCCGCCAGGGCTTTTTCGAGTTTCGGGAAGAGTTCTTCCGGGGTTTTCCCGAAACGACGGCGATAGCTTTCGCGATCGATCCCCCCGAGAAGACGGAGTCCCATGAGGAGGGTGTCTTTTTCCGCTTCATAGGGATATGTCCGGCGGATGGCATGTCCGCGGCCCCGGACGGAAGCGATATATGCTCCGACGGAGGGGATGTTCTCCTCGCGACGGCGGGAATATTTCCCGTGCGCCGAAGCGCCGAGGCCGAGATAGTCCCCGTCTTGCCAGATGATGGTGTTGTGCCGGGAGTGGCGTCCGGGCTTGGCGAAATTGCTGATCTCATAGTGTTCATATCCCGCTTCGGTGAGCCGTTGGATAATCATTTCGAACATGTCGGCCTCCGTGTCGGAATCCACGGGGGTGAGCCTTCCTTCATCCGCCCATTTCGCGAAGAGGGTGTCCTCTTCGATGATGAGGCTGTAATAGGAGACGTGGGGAACATCCAACGCGAGAAGGCGGTCGATGTCGCCGGCGAGGGAGGAGAGCGTCTGGCCGGGAACCGCAAAAAGCATGTCGATGCTGATGTTTTCCAGCCCTTCTTCCCGCAGGAGGGTGACGGCCCGTTCGATGTCCTCTTCCCGGTGGCGTCTTCCGAGCGAGGACAGGGTGTCTTGGGCGAAAGACTGCACCCCGAGGCTCACCCGGTCGATGTCGTTGTCTCGCAAGGTCCGCGCCAACGCGGCATCGACATCCCGGGGGTTGCACTCGAACGTCCATTCTTCGAGTTCGCCTGCGAACAGTTCTTTGAGCCCCTGCAAAAGCCGCTCGATTTCCGGTATGGGAAGGGCGCTCGGCGTACCACCGCCGATATAGGCGGTCCGGATTCGCTCGCTGTCGCGCAGACGGTTTTTCGCCTCCACCAGCAGACAGTCGACATATTCGCGCATGGTCTCTTTATCCCCCTTCTCCCGAGCGAAAGCGCAATAGGGACAGATACTCTTGCAGAAGGGGATATGCACATAGACGGCATCCATCGGCTCACTTCCTTCGCGGCGGTTCATATGGGGGCGGCTGTCATTTTCCGGTGGCCGAACGCCGCGGGTTGAATTTCAAGAGGAGGCTCACGAACAACGCATAGAGGACGATGATGATCCCGAGCGTCAAAAAGGTCATGAGGGGAGAAATCGGGGCGACACCGACCAGAAGCAACACCGGAAAGCCGAACATGATCGCCGTCGAAGAGCCGGTGACGAGGTCGGTCGCGGCCGGGGTGCGGAACTCGCTGTCCACTTCCCTGAGCAGGATGACGCCCGTGGAAGCCGTCCCCGTCAACATCCCGAACATGCCCATGGTCGCGGCCATGGGATAGCCCGGATAGACGCGTTTGCAGATGAAGTTGACATAGACGATGGTCGCGATGCCGGCCGCGATGACGAGAATGAAGAAGGGGATCCAGAGCCCCGAGAGGTCCTCGATGCGGATGGCGCTGATGGCGGCGACGATCATGAAGTCGAACACGAGCCCCGCTATCCGGTTCAACATGTAGTTGTTCGGGTATTGGCGGGTCATGATGTTCATGCGGCGGAGAAAGAGGAAAAGCTGTTTCGCGACCAGAGCGAAAAGCATGCCGAAGATGAAGTTGAATCCCCAGATCAGGGGACGGATGGTGTCAAGGCCGAAATCGCCCAAGACACCCGTCTCGAGAAAGCGGCTCGTGGAATACATGAAAACGTAGGTGAAGAAATAGACCAAGAGCACCAGAGCGATCTGCACGGTGAACTTGTCGATGGCTTCGGCGACGGGAATCTCGTCGGGCGTCTCGATTTCTTGCGAACTCACGAGCCCCGCTTTTTGGGACGGTTTCCTCGTTATGCGACCGCGTTTCCTTTGCACGTTGAGATAGACGACACCGACGAGAGACGCCCAGATGAAGCCGAAACTCGCGATCGAAAGACCGAAGCTCGCTCCGCCTTGGAAACCGTGGGCGTGTTCGTAGACACCACCGATGTTCAAGGCTTGCCCCGGTCCCTGTCCGAAGCCCATGGGCAAAAGCAGCCCCGCGCTCGCAAAGAGCGAGGGGAAGAACGTATAGGCGAAAAAGAGGGTGAGGGCGAGGCCGA
This sequence comes from Mollicutes bacterium, assembly GCA_003551455.1. The sequence continues at coordinate 14,802 of PUMR01000026.1, forward strand.
TGAGACCTTGCAAAAGATAGGTGCTGACGATGATCATGCCGTTGAAAAAACTCTGGCCCTTGCGGGTGCCGGCGACGAACTTCTCGTGGACCTTCAACCCCAAGGCGATGAACCCGAGCGCGATGGCATGATACGTGATCATCCCCAGAAAGACGTTGGTGTCTTGCACTTGATCGGCATCGACGATGCGGGCATAGACGAGCTCTTTGACCAAGAGCCCCACAAAGCCGGCGATGACGGCCGTCGGAAGCAATGACCGTCTCAAGAAGGGCACCTTACGCCGGAGGACGTTCGCGAACATCAAAAGCAGAGCCAAGAATCCGAAATGCATCATGCCTTCCCAGATGATGAAGTCGCGGAAATCGATCATGTGTCTTTTCTCCCTCGGATATGTTCTATGGCGAGGACGTATTTCAAGGCGTTGCGGCGGGGGTGGTTCAAGAGATACAGGGTGCGGTCCTCGTCATGATTGTGGATGATGAGTTTGTTGCGTTGTTGCACGGCGGCATCGAGTTGCTCCACGGGCCACTCGATATGTTCTCCGCCGGGAATGTCCACCACGATGCGAGAAGGGGAAAGGGAAAGCCTGCCATTCCCGATGAAGGTCTTCTTCGTGGAGCGGACGACATCGAGCACCCGTTCCCCCTCGTCTGCGAAAAGCTCCTTGTCGGGATGGCCTTCGAGCGTTTCTCCGAGAGCCCGCTTCTGGTCGTCATACCATTCGTGGCTCAAGATCGGACGCCCTTCCGAATCGGCGGGATGGAAGCGTCCCCAGCCGTCGATGGCGGCGGTGAAACCGCACGATGTGCAGTGTACGGCATCCTTTTCGCTGTGGAGGGTGTCCAGCGCCGCGCAGGAAGGGCAATAGAAATAGGCGCTCTCGAAATATTCGGCGGGACGAGAGCCTTTGTACAAGGTCGAATGCCTCTCGGCGAATTCCAGATCGTCGACGGTGAGCTCGGTCTCGATGATTGTCTGGATGTCCTCGGCGGCGAGGGTTTGGTATTCTTCGGGCCTCAGGATCCTCTTCACGCTTCCTTTCATGTACCCTTTGCGGACGCCCTTGCCCCACCGGGGGTTGGAGAGATGGCCGCCCTCGAGATTGTAGAGGAGCACGGGAATCTTCAAGAGTTTCACGAGCTTGCCGATCGCCTTCGGCATCGCCATGAGCCGGCCGTCGAAGGTGGCGTTCCCTTCGGGGAAGATGCCGATGGAGCCGCCGCTCTTCACGATGGACCGGATATCGCGGATGGTGGCGAGGTCGGAGCGGTATTTGGTCTTCGGGATCGGCATGACGAGCAGTTTCATGAAAAAGGCCCAGAACTTGACGGAAAAGATCATGTCGGAGGCCACATAGAAGATGGGCTCGCGAAAAGAGAGGGTGACGGTGAAGGGGTCGAGGTCCATCACGTGGTTGGAGAGGACGAGATAGGGACCCTTCACGTCTTTCGGCGGGCGGAAGCGGACGGCGGTGTGGTTGTAGCGGAGTTTCATGAAAAGACGGACAAAGGGACGGAGCACGGTGAATGTCACGGTGTGGCGGATTCTTTTACGCACGGGGGATCCACCTTTCCTTGGAGGGATGGGCTGTTCAATCTTCTTCGAGGGAGAGCACGGAAAGGAAGGCTTCCTGGGGCACATCGACCTTGCCGACACTCTTCATGCGGCGTTTGCCCTCCTTTTGTCTTTCGAGGAGCTTCTTCTTCCGGCTCACGTCCCCGCCGTAACATTTCGAGAGCACGTTCTTGCGGAGGGCCCGGATGGTCGAGCGGGCGACGATCCGGTTGCCGAGAGCCGCTTGCACGGGCACTTCGAACATCTGGCGGGGGATGAGTTCCTTGAGTCTTTCGGTGATGGCTTTTCCGCGTTTGTGGGCGAAATCGCGATGGACGATGAGAGAGAGCGCATCCACGGGCTCGTGGTTGATGAGGATGTCCATCCGGACGAGGTCGCTCTCTTTGTAACCTTTGAAATCGTAATCGAGCGACGCATAGCCTTTGGAGGACGATTTCAGCTTGTCGAAGAAGTCGTAGACGATCTCAAGCAGGGGGAGCTCATAAGCGAGTTCGACGCGATAATCGCCATAGTAGCGGGTGTCTTTGTAGATGCCGCGCTTGTTCTGGCAGAGTTCCATGATGTTGCCGACATACTCGCGCGGGCACATGATGGTCGCATTGACATAGGGTTCCTCGATCGATGCCACTTCGTCGGGGTCGGGGAGGAGACAGGGGTTGTCGACGGTGATGGTCCTGCCGTCTTTCCGATGCACATTGTAGACGACGCTCGGGGCCGTGGCGATGAGACCGATATCGAACTCGCGCCGGATCCGTTCTTGGATGATCTCGAGATGGAGCGTGCCCAAGAATCCGCAACGGAAACCGAAGCCGAGCGCTTTCGAGTTCTCCGGCTCGAACATCAGACTCGCATCGTTCAGTTTCAGCTTCTCCAACGCCTCGCGGAGGTCGTTGTACTCGTTCGTGTCGATCGGGAAGAGGCCGCAATAGACCATCGATTTCATCGTCCGGTATCCGGGGAGCGGGGTCGCGGCGGGCTTTTCGGCATGGGTCACGGTGTCGCCGACCCGGACGTTCTCCACCGACTTGATGGAAGCGACGAGATAGCCGACATCGCCCGGGGCGAGATAATCCTTGGGTTGGGGTTTGGGGGTGTTGACGCCGACCTCGCTCACTTCGTAGACCTTCTTGCTCGCCATCATGCGGATCATGTCGCCCTTCCGCAGGACGCCCTCCACCATGCGGATGGAGGGGATGACACCGCGATAGGGGTCATAGAGCGAATCGAAAATGAGCGCCCGGAGGGGTTCTTCCGCTTCTCCCGCCGGCGCCGGTATCCTCTCGACCACGGCCGCGAGGACCTCGTCGATGCCCTCGCCCTCCTTGGCGCTGGCGAGCACCGCCTCGCTCGCGTCGAGACCGATGACCTCCTCGATGTCCTTTCTGACTTTCTCGACATCCGCGTTCGGGAGGTCGATCTTGTTGATGACGGGGATGATCTCGAGGTCGTTGTCGAGGGCCAGATAGACATTGGCGAGGGTTTGCGCCTCGATGCCTTGCGCGGCATCGACGACCAGTATCGCCCCTTCGCACGCGGCGAGGCTCCGTGACACTTCATAAGTGAAATCGACATGCCCGGGCGTATCGATGAGATGGAGGATATAGTCTTCGTCGTCGGTGTGGCGATAGAGTAGTTGCACGGCGTTCAGCTTGATGGTGATGCCGCGCTCCCTTTCGAGGTCCATCGAGTCGAGGAGTTGTTCCCGCATCTCCCGCGCGGTCACGGATCGCGTCTTCTCGAGAATCCTGTCGGCCAGGGTGCTCTTGCCATGGTCGATGTGGGCGATGATGGAGAAGTTGCGAATCCTTTTTTGCCGTTCTTTTATCTTGCCGATATCGTTATTGTCCATGTCGATCTTCCTTTCCAAACATGCATCAGTGTCCCGAGTAGGTGCCCTTTTCCGGGACGCGGTCGGGATGAAGCTTTTTGAAAGCGTCCTTCGTGATCCGGTATTCGACGCTTGTCCGCTTTCTTCCCAGCTGGTCGGTCCAGGCATCCTTCTTGATAGCCGTCCGGTCGAATCCGAGGGATTCATACACATGCTGGGCACGGGTGTTTTCCACCATGGTGTCGAGCTCGATCCTTGCGGCGCCCAGATCGAAGAGCACATGGGCCATGAGCGTCTTCAGAGCGTCGGGTCCGAGACCCTTGCCCTGCGCGGCGGCTTCGCATATCTTGATGCCGATGACGCCGGTGGCATCGTCTTTGAATGAAGAGCTCATCTCGCCGACGGCCGTGCCGGAAGCGTCTTCCAGGATGTAGACGCGATGGGCCTTTTTGTCGTCCCATTGACGTCGCAGTCTCTTCTTCAGTCGTTCCCGGTCGGTCGCGAGTCCTTTTGGGAATCCCGCATGTTCCATGATGTCGCCATCCGCCCACCAATCGGCGAGCATGTCGGCATCGTCCTCACGGGCGAGACGGATACGCACCTTTTCTCCTGTCAACATGAAGAACGCCTTCCTTCCGTGTTTCACGGCATATACCCATTTTATCACAAGGCGCCTTCGGGAAAAAGTGGAAAGTTCATGAAACAAAAAGACACCGGAGCGGACTCCGATGTCTTTTGACATCGCGCGTCTGTAAGCCATGTTCTGTACCCTTCCGGGTGGCGACCATTTATCTGTGCGCCAGCGCACCCCTTCGCCGGTTCATTTCCCGTTGAAGGGCGCCCCTACCATAATTTGGGTTTCTAGCTCGCGGGGTTTACCCGTTCCACCCCGGGTGTTTCCACCCGGACTCGTCTCTGTGGCACTTTTACAGGTACTCACGCCCCGAAGGCACGCTTTCCCGGCCGTCGCCCCGAACGGGGCGCATGGCGTTATGGTTTCCGCCATCACGATCACTACGGGCGTCGCAGCCCGTGCTAGCATGGACTTTCCTAACGTCCCCGAAGGACGCTCGGTCGCCCGACGCGCGATGTTTCCTTCTATTATCATTATACCATATGTGTCGGATTATTGTTTCTTGTCGTCTTTCTTGGGGGACGGTCCCGGTCCCCGTCTGTCGGGACGGCGTTTCCTGTCGCGCGGTGGTCGCTTGTCCTTGTTTTGACTACCGCGCTCAGGCTTTTTTGGCGCTTTGCCCTCCCCGGGCTTGGGTTTCGGCAATGTGGCCTTGCGGGAGAGGTCGATGCGGCCGCGGTCGTCGATGCCGATGACCTTGACGTCGACTTTGTCGCCGAGTTTGACGACGTCCTCGACGCGTCCCACGCGTTCATGGGCGAGTTTCGAGATGTGGCAGAGGCCGTCGGTGCCGCGCCAGAGTTCGATGAAAGCGCCGAATTTCTCGATTCGCACGACCTTGCCGCGGTAGACCTCGCCGACCTTGGCGACCCGGACGATGTCCTCGATCTCTTTCATGGCGCTGTATATGGGTTCCATCTCGGTGTGCATGATCGTGACCCGTCCGTCCTGCTCGATGTCAATGCTGACATCGTCGTTGCTGTCGATGATTTCGTTGATCACCTTGCCGCCGGGGCCGATGACGTCGCGGATCTTCTCGGGGTCGATGACCATGATCTTGACCTTGGGAGCATATTTCGAGACTTCCTCGCGGGGTTCGGGGATGGTCTCTAACATGTTGTCGAGGACTTTCATGCGGGCTTCGTGCGCCTGCTTGAGGGCTTTCTTGAGGATGTCCTTGGAAAGCCCCTTGACCTTGATATCCATCTGCAAGGCGGTGATGCCCTCTTTGGTGCCGGCGACTTTGAAGTCCATGTCGCCGACATGGTCCTCGAGGCCCTGGATGTCGGTGAGGATACGATGCGTGTCGCCATCGATCACGAGACCCATGGCGATGCCCGCGACCGGCGCGTCGATGGGGACACCGGCGGCCATGAGGCTCAAACAGCCGGCGCAGATCGAGGCTTGCGAGGTCGAACCGTTGCTCTCGAGGATCTCACTGACGATGCGGACCGTGTAGGGGAAGTCCTCTTCATCGGGCATGACCTGCAAGAGGGCTTTCTCTCCGAGCGCGCCATGGCCGATCTCCCTTCGTTTCGGGGGGCCGTAGCGGCCGGTCTCGCCCACACTGTAGGGCGGAAAGTTGTAATGGAGCATGAAGCGCTTGTTCTCGGTCTCGGCGATGCCGTCGATGATCTGGTGTTCGCGGAGCGCGCCGAGCGTCGTGATGGAGACGGCTTGTGTCTGGCCGCGGGTGAACATCGCGCTGCCGTGGGTGCGTTCGAAGACGTCGATTTCCGAATGGAGTTCGCGGAGTTCGTTCAATTCGCGACCGTCGGGACGCTTGCCCTCTTCGACGATGAGGCGCCGCACTTCGCCGGCGACGATGTCGTCGATGTGGGTGTGGGCGTCGCTGACCTTCTTCCGCTTTTCCTCTTCGTCGAGTGACTCGAAAGCCTTCTCGAGGGTCTCCTCGGTCTTTTCCTTGACCGCGGTGACGATGTCGCTCCGGGTCTCTCTGTCAAACGTGCTCACGGCTTTCAAGAGCCTCTCCTTGAAGGAGTCGTCGACGAGACGCACGGCGTCTTCGTCCAAGGATTCCGGCGCGTAATCCATCTTCTCTTCGCCGATTTCGGCGACGATCTCCTTTTGGAACCGGCAGAGTTTCTTGATCCATTCGTGGGCGAACATCATCGCTTCGACCATGTCGTCCTCGGGCACCTGCTTGGCGCCGGCCTCGACCATGTTGATGGCATCTTCCGTCCCGGCGACGGTGAGATCGATGTCGGAATGCTCGAGGTCGTCCTCGGTCGGGTTCAGCACGAAATCACCGTTGACACGGCCGACGACAACCCCCGCGACGGGACCGGCGAATGGTAGATGGCTCAAAGCGAGGGTGAGGCTGCTTCCGAACATCGCCGCCATCGGTGGCGAATAGTCGTAGTTGCCGCTCATGACCGTGTTGATGATCTGGATCTCGTGACGGAAGCCGTCGGGGAAGAGCGGCCGGAGGGGACGGTCGATCATTCTCGAGACGAGGGTCTCGAGCTCCGAGGGTTTCCCCTCGCGTTTGAAAAAGCCTCCGGGGATCTTCCCGGCCGCATAGAGTTTCTCGGTGTAGTTCACCATCAGCGGGAAAAAGGGCATATCCGTCGGTTCTTTCGACGCCTGCATGGCGGTGAGGACGGCTGTGTCGTTGTAGCGGATCATCGCTGCGGATGTCGCCTGTCTCGCCACGCCGCCGAGTTCGACCTTGAGGGTCCTGCCGTCAAGGTCCATTTCGTAGACTTTCGTTTCTGGCAACATGTCTTTTTTTCCTCTTTTCTTCTCTTCTTTTCTATTATTCTTTATCTAATCTCATATAATACCATAAACTGCCTGTTTCGTACAGTAAGGAAAGCTGGCACGAAAAACCGTCCCGGTCGGGACGGTTCAATCAGCACGGATATGTTGTCAAGAAGCTTCTTCGAGATAGATCGGCAACTGCTCTTCGGGGAAGGTTCCGCGATTCGCGTCAAAGAGGAGCCGGACATCGAAGCCCATACCCTCGATGAACTCCCTGTTTTCCTCATAGATGGCTTCGAGCCGTTGGCGTTCTTGGTGCATCTCGGTTTCGAGCTCGTGGAGGTCCTCTTCGAACTCCCGGACCGCATCCTGGTATTTCTGCCGGTCCGTATAGAGCATGATGTCGAAGTCGGGGTCCGCTTTCTTGTCGTAATAATAGGAGGCGATGGCATACGCGGTCACGCCGTCGTGTTCATAGACGAAGAAATACATGACGGCTTCGGCATAGATGCTCTCCCAGGCCGTCTCCGTGGGAAGTCCGAGGTGGAGGTCCGCTTTCAATGCGACCCACTCGAGGCTCTCGAGGTGGATTTCGCCGCCTTTTTCGGCCTTCAGGAGTGCGACGACCTCCGGCGCATGCTTGTGAGCGATCTCTTCGGATTCCGTATCGGGGGTGTAAGGGGGCTCGCGCGTCAAGGCGATAAAGATCACGGTGGCGATGAACACGCCGAGCGTGGTGAACAATAGCAGTTTCTTCAAGTCGGTACCCTCCTTGTTGTGGGGGGTGAACTGTCGGTCCTATTTGCGCATTATACGCCAAGACCGGGAAAATTGCAATGCCGTGCGTCAAGAGTTGCGAGAAAAACGGAGCAGGTGTTCCTTCCCTCATCCCGTGAGGAGGAAGAGGACATGGAAGAGGGCGGTCAACACCACGAGAACGACCGTGAACAAAGCGATGATCATTGACAGATGCGCGAACGTCCGGGCCGTCTCGTCCCGGGCCCCCTCGTTCCAGAGGCGCTGGAGACCCGCTTTGACGACAAAGCTCGCCGCGACCGCCAAGGCCGCGCCAAAGCCCAACGGAGCGAGAAGCCAGACGGGAAGGCGCTCGAGGATGACAGGAAGCGCCACTACGAAGGCGGCGAGGGCGAGCAGGACGGCGAAGGCCGTCAAGGCGAAAGCCTGGATCCTTTGTGCTTTGAGCCGCACGGGGACAGGATCATCTTTCTTTCTTCCGGTATCGCGGTTTTCGTCCCCGTCATCCTTTCGCGAGTCCCGGAAGGCCCCTCCGGCGGTGCCAGGATTGAATATCGCTCTTCGCTTTCGCATGGAAGACACCTCCCTCGGCATAGAATCGATCATTTCCTGAGGATTCCATACCCGCCATAGACGGGCCGGATGTCGTTGACGGTGATCATCATCCGCTCGTCGTAGGATTGCAGGAGGTCCAAGGTCGGCCGCATCTCCTTGCGGGGGATGTGGAGGATGATGATCTCTTTGCGGTCCTCTTTGCCGTAGGCGTCGGTCGCGGTGACACCGAACCCCCGTTCACGGAGTTCGAGGGAAATCTTTTTGCCGAGTTCTTTGCGCACGATGGCTTCGACACGGATGGTGCCCACGGCGAGTTTGTCCTCGATCATGGTGCCGAAATAGTTGCCCAGAGCGAAGGCGAGCGCATAGACGACCACCTTGAAGGGGTCGCTCATGATGTCGGTGAGAATCGTCACGGCGAGGACCACCCACAAGAGCACCTCGAAGAAGGCCATGAAAGCGCCGATGAGCTTCTCGCCTTTGGTGATGAGAACGATCCGCACGGTCGAGATGGAGACCTCGATGATCTTGCCGAAAAAGATGAATGAATAGAGGAAGAGGGGATGGACGGTGTCGAGAAGTTCGCTCATCTTGTCAATCCCCTTTCTTGTGGACGCTTTTTCCTTCGATGTAGACCGTCTCGGGAGAGGACATGATATCGAAAGGATCACCGTCCCAGATGACGAGGTCGGCATCCTTCCCCTTTTGCAAAGAACCGACCCTGTCATCGATTCCGTTGATCTCGGCGGCCCTCTTCGTCACGGCTTGGAGGGCTTCCTCACGGGAAAGTCCCGCTTTCACATAGAGGGCGGCCTGCACCATGGTGAAAGCCGAAGCCACGACCGGATGGTCGGTCATGATAGCGAAAGGGACGCCCTTTTCGGCGAGGATGCGTCCGCTTTCGAAGGAAAGCTGCGCGGTCTCGTATTTCCCGGGGAAACCCATCGTCGGTCCGAGGATAACGGGCAGACCGCTCTCTTTGATGGTGTCGGCGATGAGATAGGCTTCGGTGGCGTGGTCGATACTCGCTTTGAGACCGAACTCTTCCACGATGCGGACCGCCGTCATGATGTCGTCGGCCCGGTGGGCGTGGATTTTCACCGGCATGCCCTCGAACACCCGTTTCAGACTGTGCAGTTTCATGTCGAAAGCGGGTTTCTTGGCGTCATCTTCACCCGCTTCATAGGCATCGAGGGCCTCTTTGTATTCTTTCGCCCGGATGAGCCATTCCCGCATGATGGCGGCGGAAGCCATCCGCGTGGAGGGGCTCTTCTTCTTTTCCGCATATACGCGTTTGGGATTCTCGCCGAGCGCCATCTTCATGCAGACCTCGTCTTTGAAGACCATCCGGCCGACGAGGTCGCCGTGGGTCTTCATCGCACAAAAGGTCCCGCCGATGATGTTGGCGCTGCCGGGACCGGCGACGACGGTGGTCACGCCGGCGGCGAGCGTCCTCCGAAAGGAACGGTCCCGGGGATTGACGGCATCGAGACCCCGGAGCTCCGGATAGACGGGGTCGGTCATCTCGTTGACGTCGTCCCCCTCGAAACGGACGCCTTCCTCGATGAGTCCGAGATGACAGTGGGCATCGACGAGACCGGGGGTGACGATTCTCCCTTCGGCGTCGATGATGTCGAATCCTTCGAAGCGATTGGCGTCGAAGTCGGTTCCGGTCTCGAGGATTCTGCCTTCCTTGACGGCGACATAGCCGTTTGCGAGTGCTTCGCCCTCCATGGTGTGCAGAAGGGCGTTCTTGATCACGAACATCTAATCTTCATCTCCTTTGTCGTCTTGGGGTCGGGTGGAACCGTGGTTCGCATGGATTTTCGCCTTCTCCGTTTCATCAAGACGGATTCTTTCTTCATGCAGTTCCTTCAGATAGCGGATGGTCTCTCGTATCATCCCGGTGATGGGGATGGCGAGGATGACGCCCACGACGCCGAAGAGATAGCCGAAGAACACGAAAGCGGAAAGGACGAGGAGCGGGTGGAGTTTCGTCTCCTTGCCCATGATCAGGGGTTGGGCGACATTGTTCTGGATGAGCTGGCCGATGACGACGGTCACGGCGATGGCCAAGGGGGCGAAATCACCGAAAAGCAGCGTCTCGTCGGTGAGTGAATAGAGCACCGGCAGGAGCATCGCGATGAAAGGCCCGACATAGGGCACGATGTCGAAGAAGCCGAGCATGAAGCCGAAAAGGAAGCTCCGCTGCCGGAAGCCGAGGATGAAGAAGACGATGGTGAAGACGATGGCCATCACGAACATCGTGAGGAAACGGCCGTTGAAGTATTCTTCGACCACGCGGTTCGCCCTCCCGGTGAGCTCGATGACATGTTTGCGGGCGCGCTTGGGAAAGACCATCACGATGGCCTCGTAGATGCGCTTTCGGTCATTGAGGATGAAAAAGAGGAAGACCGGGACCAGCACGATGGTGATGACGATGACGGTGAGGCTCTGGAAGAGGGCTAAAAAATCGATCTCGATGCCGTCGATGTTCTCCCAGGAGACGAGGTCCCGGATGTATTCATAGACACGGCGGAAAAACGTGTTCTCGCCCAAGAAATCGTCGATGGCGGCGACGACCCGCGGCCAGTCGTTCTCGATGAAGGCGACCGCCTGGGTGTAGATGAGACTGCCGGCATAGCGGAAAAAGAAGAAAAGGAGCACACCGACACCGCCGAAGACGATGCCCGTGTTCAAAAGCCGGTTTCGCTGTTTGATCCTTCTCTCGAGGAGCCGGAAAAGGGGCGCGAGCAGATAACTGATGAATAGCGCGATGGAAAAGGGGAGCACGATCGCCATCATGGCTTGGACGAAACGTTCCACAAAATCAGGGAAAAGGGTCCGGAAAAGCAAAAGCACAAGCAGCACGAGGGCGACAAGGGCGAGATTCACGAGCACTCTCTTCTTCGGTTCGGTCATCCGGATGGTCCCTCCTTCATCGGGGCCTTCTCATTCACAACCCCATTATAACAAACTTCACCCTTGATGGGGAAAGGCGAAAAAAAATAAGCGCCGAAGCGCTTATTTCAACGTCTGAGACCGAGTTTCTTGATGAGGTCGCGATAGCGTTCGACATCCTTCTTGGCGAGATAGCGCAGAAGACGGCGACGCTGTCCGACTTTCACCAGGAGTCCGCGGCGGGAATGATGGTCGTGCTTGTGTTCTTTCAGATGCTCGTTCAACGCCTGGATCTCTTTGGTGAGGACGGCGATCTGCACCTCGGGAGAGCCGGTGTCGCCCTCCTTGATGCGGTACTCTTCGACGATCCTTTTCTTCTCTTCTTTCGTGAGAGCCATGAAGTTTCCTCCTTTTTCTCTATCTTACCCGGAACCTAGCGCGGCGCTGAGGGACGCCGTGCCACGTAACGGGCGCAAAGATGATTATAGCACATTCTTGCCATAATGCAAGGGTTTTGGGGACTTAGAACCCTATTTCATCCGTCGACGGCCAGAATGCGGCGCGCATGGGCGACATCGGCAGCGACCCGCGCCTTCAGCTCGTCGACCGTGGCGAAAGTCGCCTCGTCGCGGATGCGCTCGATGAAAGCGACCTCGATGGTCTCGCCATAGAGGCTCTCTTGGAAATCGAGGATGTGGGTCTCCAACCGGAGGTCCTCATGATAGTTCAGCGTCGGACTCTTGCCGATGACGGAGACCGAGGGCCGCCATTCGCCCCGCACGCGGGTCTTGGTCACATAGACGCCCCGTTTGGGCAAAAGGTACTCCCCCGTGGCGAGGTTCGCCGTCGGATAACGGATGGTGCGCCCCTTCTTGGCTCCCGAGGTGACCTCCCCCTGCACGCTGTAGGGCCGGCCGAGGCGGGTGGCGGCCTCTTGGACCCTTCCTTTTCCGAGCCGTTCCCTGATAGAGGTGCTCGCGACCTTCTCGCCCTCGAGACGGTACGCCTCGCAGACGACCACGGGAAAAGGGGCTTTCTCTTTCAAGAACGCGGCGGTGCCCTTGGCGTTCTTGCCGAAAGTGAAGTCGAACCCGCAGACGAGCGTCTTCAATCCCGCAAGCCGCGTCTTGATGAAAGCTTCCGGGGAGAGAGAGGCCTTCTCTTTGTCGAAACGGATGACATGGGTCGTCTCGATGCCCATCGCAGCGAAGATTTCGAGCCTCTTTGCCAACGGGGTCATATAATGGTATGTCTCACCCGTGAGAACCGCGCGGGGATGCCAGTCGAAGGTGATGACGGCTGCCCTGCCGCCTTCGGTGCGGGCGATCCGGAGGGTCTCTTCCAACAAGGTGCGGTGTCCCAGATGGACGCCGTCGAAGAAACCGATGGCGGCCACGGTGTCTTCGGGGAAGGGTTGTCCGTCGAGCTCTTTTGTCTCCATGATCATTCTCCTTGCATGAGGACGGTCTCGGGGCGGATTCCGTCCGGAATCTTTCGGTATACGGCGAGGAGGTTCCCCTCGTCATCGACGAGGCGGACCCGGGGCGCCTCGACCTCCCACGGGAGGGTCTGACCGCTGCGGATGCGGTCCCTTTCGGCGCTGGCGGCGAGTTTCGGCATGGGCGCCAGGGCGGCGGCGAGGCTCACGAGGGTGAAATCGCCCCTCTCGAGCGAGGCCAAGCTATGGCATTCCTCGATGGTAAAGCGGCCCGAGCGCACCCGGCGGATATAGTGGGTGTGAGCCACCGTGTCCATCCTCGCGGCGAGATCGGCGGCGAGTTGGCGTACGAAGAGACCTTTCGAACCTTCGACGTAAAAATCGCCGCGATGAATGCCGTCTTCTTCTTCGAGGTCTCCCCTCTGGGAAAACGCCGTCACCCAGAGCTTTCGGGGCGGCACCTCGGGGATGGCTTCTTTCTTGCGGGCGTATTCATAGAGCTTCTTCCCTTTCACCTTGACCGCCGAATAGGCGGGCGGCGTCTGGAAGTATTCGCCTGCAAAACCCTGCAGGGCCTCCGGGAGGCGAGAGAGATCCGCGCCGTCTCTCCGTTCGGTCGGCGCGCCCGTGTGGTCCAGCGTATCCGTCGTCACATTGAAGGTGATGCCGAACCGGTAGGCCTTCGTCTCGGCCGTGAGATACCTGAGAATCCGCGTGCCCTTGCCGATACCGAGGACGAGCACGCCCGAAGCCTCGACATCGAGCGTCCCCGCGTGACCGACCTTTTTCGTGTTCAGCTTCTTCCGGCAGAAAGCGACGCAGTCGTGGCTGCTCATGCCGGTGGGTTTGTCGAGGAGGAGAACGCCGTCCATGGAATCACCCCTTTGCCTGATGCGCCTCTCGGTGCGGTGGACGAGAAAGCAGGAGATAGAGCCCCGCGAGAAAGAGGGGGATAGAAAGCCACTGGGAGGTGGAGAGGAGGTGCACGCCGCGGATCGGATCGGCGCGGAAGAATTCGTTGATGAAACGGAATGCAGGATACATTATTAGATAGAGGGCCGGGAGGCGGTATGTCCCGACCGCTCTCCGTCTGTGGAAGAGGAACAGGAGGAGGGAAAAGAGCGCCACGTTGAAAGCGGCTTCGAAGAGTTGCACGGGCAGCGTCGGGGAGGGGTGGGTCGGATGGCCGGCGGGATAGACGACACCGAAAACGGACTCCGTCGCGACCCCGTAACAACACCCCGCGAGAAAGCAGCCCACCCTGCCCAGGGCGTGCCCGAGAGGCAGGCTCATGGCGGCAAGGTCGAGAAGACGTAGAAAGGGAAGGCCATAGAGGCGGCTCGCCAGGTATCCGCCGCCGAGACCGCCGAGGAGGCCGCCATAGAAGACGGTCCCGATGGCAATCCCGGCTGAAGGGTCGGCAGGAAAGGAGACGAGAAGAAAGAGTACTCGCGCGCCGAGAAACCCGCCGAAAAGGACAAAACCGAGAAATAGCGCAAGCACGCGCACCGAAAGGGCGTAGTCCCGTCTCCGGTTGAGCGCGAAGAACACGACACAGGCGACGATGACGCCGAGAGACGAAAAGAGCGTATGAGCCGAGACTTCGCCGAATGGCGTGGTAAGCCATGGTCGCATAGTGACCCTCCGTTTTGGTCAACCGTCCCGCCGCAAGGGCGCCAAGAGGCCGGTATCGTTCACGGAACTATCATAGCACGAAGGCATGGGCCCGTCAACGCGGGCAGGGACAAAGAAAAACGCCCGCAAGCGGTAGGCTTGCGGACGCGGAATTCCGCGGGTCAAACGCTCCGTACCCATTCGACGAGGGCGTCTTTGGGCATGAAGCCCGCTTTCTGGGCGACGACCTCCCCGTCTTTCAACACGAAGAGCGAGGGGATCCCTTGTACTCCGTATCGTTGGGCGAGACTGATGTTCTCGTCGACGTTGACTTTAACGACCTTGATGTCCTCGTTCTCTTCGGCGACTTGTTCGAGCACGGGTCCGATCATCTTGCAGGGACCGCACCAGTCGGCGTAGAAATCGAGCAACACGAGGCCCTCTTTGACTTTTTCGTCAATGTTCTTGCTGTCTGCATGTTCGAGCGGCATATCAACTACCTCCTTCAACTTTTTCAAATCCATTATACAAGGAAGGCGCCCTTGACACAACCGTTTTGCTTGGCTCATTCGAAATGGACGATGGTCGCTCCTTGACCCCCTTCTCCCGACTCGCCGTCCCGGTGGCGTTTCACGACGGGATGCCCTTTTACGACCTCCTTGACCATCTTGCGGAGGGCGAGCGTCCCATAGCCATGGATGATGGTGGCATACGGCTGCTTGGCGAAGGCGCAGTCGTCGAGGAACTTCTCGAGGCGCTCCCGCGCCTCGGCCACCCTTTCGCCGCGCAGGTCGAGTTTGCTAGCGACCCGCTTTTCGGGGGTCTTAGGGGCTTTGCGCTTGTCGGGCTCCGGAGCGGGGCTCTGCTCTTCGGCGCGTTCGAGCTCGTCGGCGGTAAAGACGCTTTTGAGGTTGCCCATCTTGACGAGCCAGGTGTCTTCCTTCTGCTTTTTCAAGAGTTCCCCGGGCCGGTTGTATTTCAGGATGATGACCCGGTCGCCCGGGTGCAATTCCTGGCCCGCTTCCGCTTTCGGCGTCTCTTTTTTTGCGAATTGGCGGGCCCGGTGTTTCTTCTCGGCGAGTTCGTGCTCTTTGAAGGACTTCGTCTTCATCTCTTCGAGTTCGGCGATTAACCGTTCGGCCTCGCGCCGCTTCTCCCGCATCTCCCTGTCCTTTTCTTCGGCGAGTCTCTCCCGCAAGTTCTGTCGTTCTTCCTGCAGGGTCTTCTTCAAGGAGCGCGTGGCTTTCCTCTCTTCTTCGAGTTCGCGGTTCAGTTCTTCGTGGCGCTTGATTTCCGCATCGAGCCTCTTCGCCTCTTTCTTGAGCTTGTCGATGAGGAGGCCCACTTCGTCCTTCGCGGTGACGGCCTCTTGTTTGGCGCGGTCGACGATTTCCGCTTTCAGACCGAGCCTTTCGCCGATGAGAAAGGCGTGGCTCTCCCCGGGCGTCCGGAGCAACAACCTGTATGTCGGCTGGAGGGTCTCTTCGTCGAACTCGACGCTCGCGTTCATGATGTGGTCGTTCGTGTAGGCGTAGGCCTTGAGTTCCGGATAATGCGTCGTGGCGACGACGATGCTGTCCTTGCGGCCGAGGTGGTCGAGAATGCTCATGGCGAGCGTGGAACCCTCTTTGGGGTCGGTGCCGGTGCCGAGCTCGTCGAGCAATACCAGCTGGCCGTCGTCATAGTGCTCGATGATGTCGACGATCCGTTTCATGTGGGAAGAGAAGGTGGAAAGCGACTGTTCGAGGGACTGCTCGTCGCCGATATCGGCCCGGATGGAAGAGAAAAGGCGGATCCGGCTCCCTTCCATGGCGGGGATCATGAGGCCGCTCTGGCCCATGAGCTGGAGGAGGCCGATGGTCTTCAGCGTCACGGTCTTGCCGCCGGTGTTCGACCCCGTGATGATCATCATCTGCGTGTCGGCATCGAAGGTGATGTTGTTGGCGACGACCTCTTTGGGCGGTATCAAAGGGTGGCGGGCCTTCAGGAGGCTGATCCTGTCACCGATGAGCGGGACGGAGGCGTCCGTCTCGTGCCCATAGCGGGTCTTGGCGAAGAGGAAGTCCAGATGCGCCAGGATGCGGTCGTTCTCCCGTAACGCCTCCTCGTTCGCCGCCACCTGTCCGGAGAGTTCGCGGAGGATCCTTTCGATCTCGCGGGCCTCTTCGCTTTGCAGACGGAGTTTCTCCGCCGATGGCCCCCGCACGCTCTCGGGCTCGATATAGACGGTCTCGCCGCTTGCCGAGTAGTCCAGGATGACTCCCTTGACGTTGTTCTTGTCGGAGGCCTTCACGGGTATGACATAGCGGTCGTGCCGGATGGTCACGAGTTCTTCGGCGAGTTTCTTCTTCTCCCTTTTCAAGGCCGCCTCGATGTTCTCCCGGATGCGCCTTTCCGCCACCTGGAGGCGTTTGCGGATGGCCTTGAGCTCTTTGGAGGCGTCATCGCGGATCTCGCCCTTCTCGTCGAAGACGGCGGAAAGGGCGTTCCGCAATTCTTTCATGTCATGGATCGTCGAAGCGAGGCGGGCGATGCCGAAGTCCTCCTCGAGGGTGTCGGGCAGTTTCCGCATGGTGCGGCGCACCTCTTTGGCGATGTCGATGTGGTTTCGTATGCGCAAGAAAGCTTCCGCTTCGAGAATCCCGCCGATGGCGGCGTGTTTCAGATCCTTTCTGATGGCGGAAAGCCCGCCGAAAGAAGGCTCCGCGCCCTCTTTCACATATACGAGCGCTTCTTGGATCTCTCCGTGGGCCTTGTCGAGTTCTTCTTTGTCGGCTGTGGGCGAAAGGTCGGCAACCCGTTGTCTCCCGCCCTCCGATTGGGCGTAACGACGGATGATCTCTTTGACCTTGTCGAATTCGAGGATGGTGGTGTCGTAAGGCATACTATCACTTCCCGCACCTGTCATTTTACCAAAATACGTGCTAAAATACATCTTGGGAAGTGAAAAAAGATGAACTATGTGTTGGAACCCGCACCCGAACAGCTCGATTTCCTCATCGACTATTACACCCCCGGCAGGGACGAGACGCACGAAGAGCACATCCGTGCGCGTTTCCGCATGGAGGGTCTGACCATCACCGTGTATGCCTCGGGGAAGGTGATGTTCCAGGGGAAGCACGCCGAAGAGACCTACTTCTTCTGGTGTGAAGTCTTCGCCCTCGCCCCCGGGGAAAAGACCGGCTCGCAGAAGACGGACTTCTTCACCCCCTCGATCGGCAGCGACGAATCGGGCGTGGGGGATTATTTCGGACCGCTCACCGTCTGTGCCGTGCATGTGGACGAACAAGCGGCGAAACGGATCGAGACCCTCGGCGTGCGCGATTCGAAGACCATCACCGATGAAGGAATCAAAAGCCTCGCGAAAAAGCTCATCAAGATCCTCCCCGCGAGCCTCATGGTTTTGGACAATGAAAAGTATAATACGCTCGTGGACGAAGGCTACAACGCCCACCGGCTGAAAGCCTGGCTCCATGCCCAAAGCCACAAGAAACTCGTCGAAAGGATCGGCAAACGCCCCCTCATCATCGTCGACAAGTTCTGTGAAGAAGCGACCTATATGGCCTATCTGAAAGATTTCGAGGAGCCCGAGAGGCCCGACCGTTTCCTCTTCAGGGCCGAAGCGGCCTATGCGAGTGTCGCCGCCGCGAGCATCATCGCCCGCCACGCCTTTCTCGTAGAGCTCGCGAAAATGCGCGCCACCTACGGCGTGGATTTCCCCAAAGGCGCCTCTTTGGGCGTCGAAGAGGCGGCAAGGGCCTTTGTGGAGCGCCACGGCAAGAAAGAACTGCGAAAGGTCGCGAAAGTCCATTTCCGCACCACGGAGAAAGTGACAGCCACCCGGAGGCGAAAGCATGATTGACATCCTCGCACCGACATTGCTCGTTCTGGGCGCCTACGTCGGCCTCGCGCTCATTACGGTGAAGGTGACGAAGGAGCTGCGGACGGCCGACCTTTTCTATGGAGGCCCCATGCTGGTTTTGGGGGTCTATTTCTATTACTTCGTCGTCGACGGACCGACGCCCCTCTATTTCTCTTTGAGCCTCGTCTATATCCTCTGGGGCGGAAGGCTCGTCCTCCTCATGAAGGGGCGTTTGAAGAAGGAGGGTCGAGGTTTCAAGCGTTCCCCCATCAAGAACGCCTCCCTCGCGCGGGAACTCATCTGCCGGGCGGGCTGCCTTTTCTTCCTTTTGACGCCGCTCTTGTCCGCTTACCTCTTCCGCACAAGTGCGGCGCACATCCGGGATCTCGAGCCTTTGCCTCTCGCCGGTCTCATCGCGGGCGGTGTCCTCTTTTTGGCCGGTTTCACCTTCGAAGCCGTCGCCGACGCGCAGATGGCCGTCTTCCAAAGACGCCCCGAGAACCACCGCCGCATCCTCAAAAGCGGACTCTGGCGCTACAGCCGGCATCCGTACTATTTCGGCGAGTGCCTCCTCTGGTGGGGCATCGCCCTCATAACAATCACGCACACCCTGCCTTACGGCATCATCTCGCTCGCGGCCCCGCTGGCGACGATTGTATCCCTCAGGGCCCTCTTGTCCAACCCGCCTTCGGCGCGAATGGAGAGGGAGACCTACAGACGCTACGTCTCGCGGACATCGTCATTCATCCCGTGGCCGCCACGAAAAGAGGAGAAGCCACGTAAAAAGAGCCTTTGATGACAGGCTCTTTTTTGATGGGTTTCATTCTTCGATGTAGACGGAGCGGTCGAAGGCCTTGGCGGGATGCGCGACGGACTTTTTGATCTCGAGTCCCTCCGGCAGGGAATCATAGAATCCCGCGAAACGTTTCGCCGCCAGACGGGCCACGACGCGCAAGGGGTCCATCCGCTCGCGGAGGGCCTTGATGATGGCCGCTTTGGGCTCGGCTTGCAAAGAGAGGAAGGCGAGGGTGAACTCGCGCTTGAAGGGGGAGACGCCGTCCCAGTGGAAAACCTGGATTTGCGACGAGAGTTTCCGTTTTCTCACGACCCGTTGCGCGGAGCGGACCGCCTTCAAATCGGAGTCGATGGCGATCACCTTCGCGCCCGTCAGCCGGGCGATGTGCAGGCTCGTGTAGGGGACGGCGCCGCAACCGATATGGAGCACGATGTCTTTCGCGGTGATGTTCGCGACGACGATCTCCCTTTGCACAATCCGTTTATAGAAAGAAGCATAGATTCTTGAGAGAACCCGTGAGCGGCTGAACATCTTCTCCGAACGGGCGATGATTCGTTTGATCATGGAATTCCTCCTGGTCTAAGCGGTGAAAAGCGCCGCCGTCTGGGCGAAGAGGCCGCCCAAGAAGAGTGCGGTCAGGGTCGTGAGGACGAGGATGACGACGGCGGTGCGGATGTTGAACTCTTTGGCCAGTGTGACGATCATGGCGATGCAGGGCACATAGAACAAAGCCACGAGCGAAGCCGTGAAGAACTGCAACATCGAAAGGTCCATGGTCTCCAAAACGACAAGCGTCAGTTCGCGGCGGACGATGCCCAAGACGAGCGAAGTCGCCGCCTCCTCGGGAAGATGCAGCCAGCCGGAGACGAGCGGCGCGGCCGCACGGCCGAAGGCCTGCAAGGCCCCCAGCTCATAGAACAAGGCGACGAAGGCGACGGCGACGACCATCGGCACGGCGCCGTCTTTCAAGTAGTGGCGGATACGGAAGGAGACCTTCTTCCAAAGCAGTTTCGGTCGGGGCCAGAGCAGTTCGGGCAGTTCGAAGAGGGTGGGGGGTGCTTGTTGCTTGTTCACTTTGTCGAGGATGACGCCGATGAAAACGAGCGCGAGGACGCTCACGGCGAAGATCGCCAAGAAGGCGGGGATGGACCGGGCGGCGACGAGCGCGATGAAGACGCCCGTCTGGGCGACGCAAGGCACCGCGAAACAGACCATCGTCGCGACGGAGAGCCGCTGTTTCTTCGAAGGCAGCGAGCGGGTGGCCATGAGCGCGGGCACACCGCATCCGTATCCCAAAAGCAAGGGGATGATGCTCGAGCCGTTCAGCCCGACCTTCTTGAAGAGACCATCAAGAAGCACGGCGAGACGCGGCAAGTAGCCGACATCCTCAAGAAGGCTCATCGCGGCGTAAAACGAGACGACATAGGGGAGGACGAGGGCGAAGGGCCACTCGATCCCCTTGATCAGGAAACCGTAGTCTTCGCCGATGAGGATGTTCCTCCAGGTTTGGGAGGTGACGAGTCCCTCGACGATGTTCTCGATATGCACGAAAAGGAAGTCGCGGAAAAAAGGCAACAGCAGATATTGTCTGAGTCCCATGCCGAAACCGATGACGAAACCGAAGACGAGCGCGAGCACGGCGAGAGCGATCGGGATTCCGGGCCAGGGTTTCACGAGAAAGCCGTGTTTGTCTTTTCGCTCTTCTTGCGGTTCGCGACGGAACGCGTCGGCGACGAGCTGTTCGACGAGGTTCCAGCGTTTGCCCGGAGGGGGAGAATCATGTTCCGTTTCCGTGCCGATCGCTTTCTCGAGGGCGTATTTCACGACATCGAGGCTGTTTCCGCGGAGGGCGACGGTGGGAAGTACGCTGACACCGAGGCGGCGCTGCAGGAAAGCGTGGTCGATGCTGATGCCCCGCGGACGCATGAGGTCGCTGCGGTTCAAGGCGACGACGGTGGGGATGTTCTTCTCGAGCACTTGCAAGAGGAGATGCAGACTGCTCTCGAAATTCAACGCGTCCAGCACGAACACGACGGCGTCGGGTTTTTCGGCGAGCATGCTCACGGCCACGCGCTCGGCGTCGTCGGCAGGGTCCTCGAGGTTGTAGATGCCGGGAGCGTCCTTCAACAGATAGTTCTTCCGGCCGATGCGCATGGGGCCTTCATAAAACTCGACCGTGGTGCCCGAATAGTTCGAGACCATCACGTCGAGCCCGGTGAAACGGGAAAAAATGGCGCTCTTGCCGACGTTCGGCAGGCCCATGAGCAGTACGGTTCCATGAATGCCGCCGCGGAATTTCTTGCCGCGGCGGTGGCGTCCTTTTTTCGGGGCACAATGTGAAGACATCGAAGTCTATCTCCTGACTGTGATTCTTTCGGCGAGGGTTCTATCGATCGCCACGGAACGCTCGTCGACGGAGAGTACGAGCGGGCCGCGGACCGGGCTTTTGGAGACGAGACGGACCTTTTTGCCCTGCCGCAAGCCCAAAGAGGCCAAGAGTCCCATCTCGGGCACGGCGTGGATGACGCCCTCTTCTCCTCTCAGGAGCGTTCCGAGGGAAGCCACCTTCACGGGGTCGTGCTTGTCTTTGCGATTTCCGATTGTGGTCATCGAACCACCTCGATCAAGTCATAGGTGTGGTTTGTGGTTATTTGTAATCATTATAAATTAATAGAAAACCTCAACTTCAGTATAACGCCCACCCCCTCCCGTGTCAACATTATGCGGAATTATTATAAACAACCCTATAAAGAGGACCGACGATCAGAAAGTTCGGGCGGGGATTATGGTTTCGCTTGTGATTTCCGCGGTGGCTATATATAATCGGAAGCGACGGGAGTCTGAACGTGAGAAGGGAGGAGACACGTTGGCGAACGATGCGCGGAAACATCCGGCCATGAGCTTTTTTTCGCTTGTCGGCACATTCCTGCGGACCCATCGCAAGAAGTTCTTCTTAGTCGGCGGCGTGCTTCTCCTCACCCTTCTCATCCGGCAAAGCGGGCCCGCCGAGCTCCAGAAGGCCTTCTATCGCCTTACGGGTCGCGATATCGCGATCCTCTTCCTTCTGCAGCTCGCCACCGTCTTTCTCGTCAATGGCCAATGGTATCTCGTCTTTACCGCCCTGAAAGCGCGAAGAGGGTTCGCGGACATTCTGAGGATGAACTTCCTCGGCACCTTTTTCGAAAGCGTGACCCCCATCGTCAAGACGGGCGGCGAAGTCTACAAGGTCGCCTATCTGAAAGAAAAGGGCCTACCCTTTTCCCGAGCGGCGGGGCTCGTCGTCTTGCAGAAGGTCTTGAGTTTCGCGGCCTTTTGCGGCTTGTTCTTCGCGGCGTTCATCGCGGGGATCGCCCACGGGGTGTTCGATGCGGGGCTGATTCTTTACCCCTTGGCGGCCGTCTTCGTTTTCGCCGTCCTCGGGCTGGTCTTCTTCCTCTTGGTCCGAAAACACGATCGCGCTGCGCAAACGAGGAAGACAGAAGACGAAAGCCCACCCGGCGGGATTAGCGGATTCTTCCTTGCCGTCCGTCCCCTCGTGAGAGAGCCCGCCCGCTTTTCGACGCCTTTCTTGCTCGGAATCGCTTTTTGGCTCCTCTACGCCTTCAAGACCTATTATCTCTTTTCGGCCTTCACGGTGGAACTCGGCTACATCGAAGCCATGGTCGTCACCTACAGCGGCTATGTGGGAGGCCTCCTCCCCTTCGCTCCCGGAGGCCTCGGGACCTTCGAGGGAGCCGCGGTCGGCGTGCTCTTCCTCTATGGCGTCCATGCCGCGACGGCGACAGCCGTCATCCTCTCCCTCCGTTTGGCGACATTTTGGTTCATGTTGGCGCTCGCGAGCCTCTATACCGGCGCAAGCCTCTTGACATCGCGCTTGAGGAGGGATTGACTTGTCCAGACATCCGGCGAACCTGTTGACGGCATTCGGCATCCTGACGGGACTTGTTTCCATCGTCCTCTCCGTATTCACCGACCGATTCCTCGCGGCGGGCTTCTTGATTCTCGCCAGCGCCCTCATCGACCGTTACGACGGAAAACTCGCGCGACATCTCGGCATCGAGACCGAACTGGGAAGACGACTCGACTCGGTAAACGACTTCCTCTCGTTCGGCCTGGCCCCGATCGTCCTTCTCAGGGGTTTCCTCCCCTTCGCGAATCTTGACATGTTCTTCATCCTCGCTGCGCTCTACCTAATAGGGGGACTCTTCCGGCTCATCCGTTTCAACACCAAAAGGACCGCCGATGTGTTCACGGGATTGCCGATCACCGTCGCCGGCGTCGTCTTGACCGGCGCGGCTTTCATCGGAAGAACTGCCGCTTTTGCCGAACGACCGCAGGACCCCTTTGTGTTCCCGCTCATGGTCTTGCTCACGGTCCTCATGGTCGCCGCCTTCCGTTGGCGGAAGATATGAAAAAAACGCACGGTCGGGATTCGACCGTGCGTTCTACTTTCGGGGCCGCGGCGGGTATTCACGTGAACGGATCTTCGGGGAGATGGAAGAGGAACCCCTGTTGGAGATTGCAGGACAACCTCTGGAGGATGGCTTTCTGGTTCGCCGTCTCCACGCCTTCGGCGATGATTTCCTTGTGGGAGAGATGGGCGATCCTGCGGATCATCCTGATAATCTCCTGGTTGCTCGGACTGCTGATCTTCTCGGTGAAGACGGAATCGATCTTGATGATGTCGAACGCGACATTCTCGAGGATGGAGAGCGAAGAGTATTCTTTCCCGAAATCGTCGAGGGCGATGAGGAAGCCTTCGCGTTTGAACCGGCGGATCCTCTCCAGACATAGTTCGAGATTGTGCACGAAGGTCTTTTCGGAAATCTCGAGGCAGACATCGCCGCTTTTGACGTCGTGTTCTGCCAAAGCGTCTGCAAGCTGTTCGGGCGTCTTCGGATTGAGCACCGCTTCGGGGCTCAGATTCAAAGACAGTTTGGCATCTTCATACCCTTTCATGGTGCGGAGTCTCTTATAGCGCGAGAACGACCTGTCGATGAGGTAACGCTCCAAGGGGTCCAAGAGATTGGCATCGCGGGCGATGTCGAGGAAGTCCTCGGGGAGGACGGCACCGAGGTCTTCGTCATGCCAACGGGCGAGCTGCTCGACAAAGGGGACGTTCCCGGTGGAGACATCGCAGACTTTCTGGAAATGCACATCGATCTTCCCTTCGTCGATGGCCCTCCCGAGTCTTGCCGCGACGAGGATGTTCTGTTCGAGTTCTTCGCTCATCTGTCTCTTGTAGCGGACGATGCGGTTTCCCATGGTTTTCGCGCTCTCCTGCATGGCGAGACTGGCGAGCGGGATGAGCTCGGCGGGATTGTCGGTGTCCTCGGGGAAACGGGCGAAGCCGATGCTCGTCTTGATTTCGAGGTTGATGCCTTTGGCCTCGTGTGTCGAGAAGGCGATGTCGGCGAAACGTTCGACGAAAGCGGAAAGATTCTTCTCATCGGCTTCTTCATTCACCGCGAAGACGACGAACTCGTCGCCCGAGTATCGGCAGACGAAGCAGTCGTCGCTGGCGATATCCACAAGGCTCTGGGCGAGACTCACGAGAATCTCGTCCCCGGTCTTGTGTCCGTAATAGTCGTTTATGCGGGAAAAGCCCCGGACATCGACGAAGAAGGCGAAGGCGCGCTCGATGCCGTTCAAGGCGGCGATCTTGCCGTAGAGTCCCTGCTGGTTCAAGAGGTTGGTCAACGGGTCGTGGTCGCGGTCATGCGCCATGCGGCGGTTGTTCTCGATGAAATGGGTGATCTCGTGACCGATGGCGAGAACGTGGTCGATGGCCCCGGTGTCGTCGGGAATGGCCTCATAGCTCCAACGGATCCATTTGCGCTTCCCTTCGACGTTGATGACGGAAGTCCCCGAGGCGCTTTTCTCCTCGAGCACCTTGTCGAACCAGTAACGGTCCTTGCGACCGACAGATTCGTTGATCGCGAAAGCGTCTTGGCCGACGACGTCATCACGCTTCTTCTCATAGACCCTCAACGCTTCGTCGGAGGCATAGATGACGGTGCCGTCGGTCGCGAGTTTGACGATCAGGTCGCGGCTCTTCTCGAGGACTTTCCGGCTTTCCTCCTCGAGGAGGCGGAAGGCCAGCTCCTTCTTTTCGAGCTGTTCGCTGATGAACTCGATCCGGGTGGCGTCATAGGCGGTGTAGCCATAACCCTGGGGAAGCTCGAAGACGCCTTGATGGAACATCGTCGTGTAATGGTCGTGTTTCGGCAGGCGCAAGCGGAAATGCACGGTGCGCGAAGAATGCATCCCACTCCGCCTGGTGGGAAGACACGCCTTGTGGATGTCGTCTTTGTGGATGAGTTCCTTGAATTCGGCAATCTTCAACAGCAGGAAATGGTTGTCGAGGTCGTAGCGTTCCACCAGCGTGTCGCTGAAGTAGAGGACGACCTGGTCTTCGTGGTCCAAAAAGACCACCTGTATGGAGTTGTCCTTGATATGGTCGTCGATACGCAGTCGGGAACGTTCTCTTTTTCCGGAATTCGTTCCGGTGTGGCCGGAATCGGTGCTGAAAAGGGAGAATGCGAAGGGGGTTCTCGAAGCCGCGAGGGCGAAGGGGCCGTGCTGTTCTGTCAAGTGGAAGGCGACAAGAAAGAAACACGCCGAAACGAGCGCCAACATCGGGATGTCCGGCGCAAGGGGCCTCGCTGTTAGTGCGGTTCTCATGATGTGGATCATAGAAGCGGTGAGTAGAAACGCGGTTACGGGGCGGATCCATGTTCGGTCATCGTTGTGCTTTCTGCTCATCTTGCCCCACCTGCCTTGATGTGTGCTCCACGGCTGTATTAGGGATTCCGAAGTAGTTCAGTGCATGAGGAAAGAGCATGTTCCTAGTGACTTATTATTCATTGTAGACTAGTAGTCTAGAATCGAACAGCGCGGATATGTCGTAGTTTTGAAAAAAAGCATAAAAAAAGACCCGGAAGATTTCCGGATCCTTGTCAGACGACCTGTTTTTTGAGATAGTTCAGGACGAAATTGTGGAAGTTGATGTTGAAGTCTTTCTCGATGTAGCCGGTGAAGAGTTCGATTTTCTTTTTGTTGCCCTCCATGTGGAGGACGTTGTAGCAGCGGAAAAGGGAGTCCTCATAGTTCACATAGTCTTCCAGCCGGAAATACGCCAGGGCTTTGTAGTAGTAAAAATACTCCCAGAGGTAATACTGTTTATAGGCTTTTCCCCGTTCGATTCCCAAATCGCAAAACCGGATGACTTGCGGGAAATTCTTCTGCATGCCGAAGCTTTTGCTTAAGCGCATTAGAATCATGATGTAGATCATGTCATTTTCGCTACTGATAATATTCGTCTGCCTGTCAAACAACTCACTCAAGCGTTCCAGAATGGGTTGTTGCTGTGGGACATCTAAGAATGACAACAGAGAGCTGAGTACCAAAACTTCAATGTCGGTGAAGTATTCTTGCTTCAATACATTGGGATAATCGATCAATTCTGCATTTTTATGTGCAGCATCGGTTCTGGAAAGACGGCCTTGATTGTAGTCAAATAAAACCAAGGCATGTTGGAAGAAGACCGCCATTTCTTCTTCAATTATGATGTCGTTTTTTAGTTCATCCTCTTGTTCTTTCGCAGAAGTGTAATCTTGATTGACCACGGCATTATAAAACTCGTTTATCATTCTCAGCTGTTCGCTCTTCTTTTTCTCGAATTCTTTCAAAAGCTTTCTGGATGGAATTCCTAACTTTTCAGCAAATTGCTGCAACTTTTCATAAGGTATCTCGCATTCACCGCTACGATAGCGTTGATATTGACGTAAAGAAACAACGCCATCGACGAAGTCCTCTTGCGTCAACTTTCTGCCATATCTGATTTTTTCCAAGTAGTTGCTCAGTTCCATGGAGTTCATGGAATTCACCTGCTCATTCTTGAAAACTACGACATATCCGCGCTGTTCAATTGGGTGTTCCTTGGTTATGATGTAGGCAGAAGGAGGAGATTTATAATGAAAAAACTGTTTGTTATCGCGATTCTATTCTTGGCTGTTGGTGTTGTTTCTTCGACTGAAAATAACGAGGAAAGATTCTTGGACTTTGATGATGATCATTTCCCGGAGTATGTTTCTTTGAGGGCGACTCCACAACCGAACCAACGAGCTATTGAAAGGTCACCCAGATTCAATCCTGAAATCAAACCAGTGGATTTTGATGACGATCATTTCCCTGAGTACGTTTCGTTGAATATTTCCGCAAGATTCCTTGATTTTGACGACGACCATTTCCCTGAGTATGTATCATTGGATGCCATTTCAGACAATACACCTATATTCCTTGATTTTGATGATGACCACTTCCCCGAATACGTTTCAAAATAATACTCTGTATTAAACGCTCTATATTCAAGCACAGTGAAATCAACCTACAACCAATCCATTTTGAAAGGAAGATTCAATATGAGAAAACAAGAATTCATGGTGGAACTCGATGGTGTGATCGGAACCATCCACACCTATACGCGCAATCCCTTCATGATGGGCTACACCCGTGAATTGAAGCGTGCGGTCAAGCATGACGACCTCGAGAAGGTCAAGATCATCCTCGACAAGGTCATCACCTGGTACAACGAGGAGATCGACAAGATCAAGAATGACGAGTTCGTCTTCAACAAGTCCATGCACGAGAAAGCCTATCATATTCTTCGGCAATACCGCGAAGCCTTGCAACACTGAACCTTGCGAGAGAGAACAGCGACATGACAGTGTGTCATGTTACCCCACTAATACTATCATAACATTGTCAACCTAACATGTCATGCTTTTCTTCGGCTACTCCCCGGTTGCGGGACCGGGATATCATCCTTCTCACATCACTCTCCCCATCTCCATCACTTTCCCCTATCCCCATCACTTTCCCCCATCACCATCACCTTATCACATGCATCCCCCATCGACAAACAGGGACCCTTTCCCGCAGGGTCCCTGTTTGATTTTTTAGGGGGTCATTGTGCAGTGAACACACCCATGATATGCATGATGCGAACATAGACCTCGATCCCCTTCAAGAGGACCTCGCCGGAATAATCGAAAAGGTCACTGTGCAGAGGATGGGTGAAGCCGCGACGGACATTCTTCGTGCCGAGGAGGAAGAAGAGTCCGGGGGTCGCGTTCTGGTAGTGGGAGAAATCCTCGGCCATGAGCATGGGTTCCATCTCGGAGTGTTCTTCCTCGGCAAGGACGGTCTTCATGATGGCAAAGAGGTCGGAATCGTTCCTCACGGGCGGATGGAGGATCCGGAAGGTTTCGGAGACGCTCACGTCATGCAAAGCCTCTATGCCCCGGCAGGCTTTTTCGATGGCTTCGAGCAGCCGGTTGTGTACCGAGGGTGTGAAAGTGCGGAGGGTTCCGGATATGTGCGCCCGGGCGGGAACGATGTTCCTGCCGTTTCCCGCCTCCAAGCGGCTGATATGCAAGACGGCCGCTTCCCGGGGGTCGGTCGCGGTCTTGACGATCGTGTTCAAGCGTTCGGCGAGAGAAAGCGCCCCCAACAAAGCGTCGGACCCTTCCTGCGGTGCCGCGCCGTGGGCGGGAGCGCCATCGATTACGATATCGAACTCGCCGTCCTGTGCGGTCATCACCCCGTCTGTGAGGCCGATCTTCCCCTCTTCGAGACCGGGATAGAGATGGAGGCCGAAGATGGCGCGGATATCCTCTTGGGCGAAAAGCCCCGTATCGACGATCGCCTTCGCTCCCCCGTTCGTCTCTTCGGCGGGCTGGAAGAGGAAAACGACGCTCTTTTCCGTGGGCTCTTCCGCCAGATATTCGGCCAGGCCGAGGAGGATGGCCATGTGACCGTCATGGCCGCACATGTGGGCGTTGGCCTCACAAGGCGTCACCCTGGTGGCGGGGAGAGCGTCCATGTCCGCACGGAAAGCGACGGCCTCTTTTCTCCGGCCCCGTTTGACGGCGAAGAGACCGCTCTTGGCGATGGTCTTGGGCGCATAGCCCAGCTTCTCGAGTTCTTCCTTGACATAACGGTGTGTCCGCGGAAGGTCGAAGCCGAGTTCGGCCCGGTCTTGCAGATTCTCCCGGTGATGACGCACGGTTTCGGATAATGTCTGTGGTTGCATGATGAGTTCGCTCCCAAAAAAAGAGTCCGCGAGCTCTTCAAGGCTCGCGGACGCATAGACAAGTCGCATACAACCGGAATATGCCCCGCTTCATAAAAGCGCATTCCCTTCCCTTCGGGCAAGGTGGGGAACAGTCCCGCGCTTCTTCAGCGCGGTACCAGCTTACGCTTCGGCGCCGGCCCCTTTCCCCTCGCGGGTACTCTTGACCCCTGGCGCGGCCTCTTCTATAAAGCTCGTTAGAGGCATCCTACCATGAAGGGGGTCGGACTGTCAACGCATGTGGTGAAAAGTTTTCATGAAAGCGTTCGCGGGATTCATTCCGCGAGAATCTTCTGCAGTTTCTTGGCCGAGGGCACCCTGCCCTTCACCTTGACTTCACCGTCGACGACGAGGGCGGGCGTCTGCATCACGTTGTAATCGGAAAAGACGGCCGGGTCTTCGACCTTTTCCACGGTCGCTTCGATGCCCAACGCTTCGACGGCCTTTTTCGCATGTTTTTCCAGAAGCTTGCATTTCTTGCAGCCCATGCCCAACACTTTGATTTCCATTTATCTTCACCTCCATCAATGAATTGTCAACCATAGATCCAGACGCCGGCGACGAGCCCCACGACGGCGGACAAGAGTACCACGAGCACGAAGTAGCTTATCGAACGGCGCCAACCCAACACTCTCGTGATGACGATCATGTTTGGAAGGCTCAATGACGGACCCGCCAAAAGCAGGGCGGTCGCCGGTCCGAGATGCATACCGCTATCCAGGAAGGTCTTCACGATGGGAATTTCCGTCAACGTGGCGAAATACATGAAAGCGCCGAAAGTGCCCGCGAGAAGGTTTCGCGCATATGTGTTCGTCCCGGCCAAGGGCACCA
>PUMR01000063.1 GCA_003551455.1 Mollicutes bacterium
AAGCGATAGACCTCGCTGAAGGATTGTTTGATGCCGTCTTCCTCCCAATAAAGGAAGACATCCTCCCCCGCGGGCGGATCGGCGGTGACCTCCACGAGAGTGTTGTAGTTTTTGGTGCCGCCCCCGGCGCCGTTGGTGACGGCGATTTCAAAGGTCACTTCGGAAGAAAGCTCGTATTGGAGGATCAAGACCGTGTGTCCCGTGATGTTTTCGTATGATGCGCTCCAGGTCTCTTCGGCATCGATGATGTAACCCGGCTTGTCCGGAAGCGTCCCTATTTCAGGTAGATCCGCATCTTCGTTCTCTTCGACGTATTGGATGTCCAACACGGCGCCGTTCGTATCCATGAAGACGACCGCATAGGTCGATTCATGACTAAAAACGGCGTTGATCTCCATCGGACCGTTGATGATGAAATCATGGTCCACGGGCAGATCGGAACGGACATGACCGTTGACGATCCAGAAAGCGAAAAGATAGTCTTCTTGTCCGAGAATATCCGCACTGAAACCGATGCGACCACCATAGGAGAGGTCACTTTGTGAATCAATCTCCAGGTTGTGTGTGCAGAAACTCGCGGTGAAACTCACTTGATGAAGAGGTTCGCCGGTGGCAACAGGAGGAGCGAGTCCCCCCATGACCACAAAGCCAAGCAAGAAAGCTAGAAAGCCGCACATCATTCTTTTCATGATCTTCACGTTATTCCCAGATTGATTCGCTGCAGCTCAGATTCGGTCCGTGATCCGCACTCGAAGCGATGGAATCCTGCAGTTCGAACTCATGGATCTCCGCCACGGGTCTTTCGTAAATCAACGGTTTCTCACTCATGAAACATCCCCTTTCGTCTTTTGACCACACATCTTCCAAACAAAAAACGGCATTCACACCTGCGCGCGAAACATCGTCGAATCACAGCCGGGACAAACATCATATCCATGAGTTGCACAAAGGATGTTCATCAGGCAAGACGATACATGGCGTCGTAAGGCGCGTATCCGTTTCTCCTTATATTCTATCCCATTACATGTGTCTTGGCAAGGCTTTGTTGTGCGCTTTTGACAGAAAAGCATAAAACACCCGGACAAGAGAGCCCCTCTTGCCCGGGTGCCGCAAACGATAGATACTCGCAAAACACTTCAAAAGCGATAGATCGCCGCCACGCCGGAAGAGACGGGCATGCGCTCTTTGGGAAGGACGACC
Organism: Mollicutes bacterium; assembly: GCA_003551455.1. The sequence continues at coordinate 1,201 of PUMR01000063.1, forward strand.
ACTTCGCCGCCGTTCTTTTTCACGATGTCGATGAGATCATCAAGCACATCGCCGTGACTGTCGTCGTCCGTTTCGACGTAGGTGATCCGGCCGTCTTCTTCGCGGATGCGTCCGGGAATCCGGCGGTAGGCCTCGATGAGGGCCGCTTCGATACGTCCCTGCACGGCGTGCTTGGCCGCCTTTTCGACATCGTCCGTGGCGAGGTCTTTTTGTCGTGCCTTTTCGAAACGCTTGAGCAGACGGTCGATTTCCGCCTCATAGCGCGGTTCGATGATCTTCCAGGCGTGTTCTTTCAACTCGTCTTCCTTCACCCCGCGGGGCGAGCGGCGGATGCCCTCTTCCAGGAGATAGGGATTCTTGGAATATTTGCGGAAGAACCCGTGGAACTCGGGTAGGGCGAAGAGAATCAAGGGTTTCTCCGAGGGCTTGGAGTAGTGTTCCAGCACATGCTTGTCGATCAGTTTCAAGTAGCGTTCGGTGTCCTTGTCGATTTCGTCCTTGCGTGATTTCTGGCCGTGATACGTCGGCGCGGAGGTGTTGCCCGAAGAACTCATGGAAAGGTAGTCCTCGGTGTACTCGTCGCCCAAGAAGTCGGCGATGGTCTTGGGCTCGTCCTCTCCGTGGGGGATCTTGCGGAAACCGGTCCGGTTTCCCTCATACACGGTGAACCCCTGCCGGTCGAGTGATAGCACCTGGTACTCGTCGAGCCCTTGGAAATCACGGATCAAGGGTTTCGTGTGGAAGCGTTCGCCGACGGTCAAAAGTTCACGGGGAGGATTCTGGAGGATGTAGACCACGCATGACTTCTCATGCGCGAAGATGCCCATGCCCTCTGAGCGGGCGTTCCAGAGGAAGCGGTCGTCCTTCATGGCGGCGAGCGTCTTCGTGATGCGTTTCGTCTGTTCTTTGGCGGCCGTCTCTTCGAGGCGTTTCTCGGTCGAACGGATGAGGTTGCCGAAACGGATCCGGTCTTCTTCGTTTTTCGTGGGGTCGCGATGCGTCGGGAAATAGATGGTGACTTTGGGAACGGACTCCTCGTCGAAGATCTCATGGGGATACGTTCTCGCGATTTGGTATTGCACAAGCGACCTCCTTGAAAAAGTTTGGTTGATGGTACATTCCTAGTATATACCCGATTGTCGATACATGCAAAAGGTTTGCGAATCCGAAACTTACAAAAGAGAAGAGACTCCCGACAGTCCGCTCTTGGTGTGAAAGCCCCCTTTTGATATACTATAGGGGAGTCATGCCCACCACAAAGAGGAGGGGGCGGGTGTTGTGCGCACCTTGAAAAAACTGGCCTGGATGTTCCTTTTGTTGAGTGCTCTGCCTTTGGTGCTGGCCGTTCTATCGAACCACCTCGCCCCTTGGGTCCATGCCCGGGTGCAAGACGCCCTGGATGAAGAATGGGCGCTTTCGGCGGAATTCTGGCGCGACGGCCAGACGATGACGCTCCTTCTCGTCGGCATCGTTTTGGTCTCCCTGGTGCTCATCATCCGCAAGAAGCGGATCATCGGCCGTTCCCGCTTCCGTCCGCCCACGCCCAAAGAAATCGCGGCCGCCATCCTGGTCGGCCTCGCGATGGTACTCATTCTGCAAGGGGCCTTGCATATGATCCGCGAGGCCTTTCCCCTGACGGCGGACGCTTTCCGGACCCGCTTCTCCCGCATCGCGGAAGAAGAAGCGCTTCCTTTCCTTTTCGCGGTGGTCCTCGTCTCCCCGTTCTTCGAAGAGATCCTTTTCCGGGGCATCCTCTTCCGGCTTTTCGAAAAAGAGAAAGTCTCCCTCGGGGTCTGTCTCGTCTTGACGTCCTTCCTTTTCGCGCTCTATCGCGTGGACCTCTTCGAAGGGGTGTACGCCTTCTTCCTCGGGCTCGTCATCGGCATCGCCTACATCTGGTCGGGCTCGCTCTGGATTCCCCTCCTCATCCACTACGCCCACAACCTGGCCGCTTCGGGGCTTGAGGGGACCACGATCACCTTGGAGACGACATTGATCATGATTCCGGCGGTTCTCACCCTCCTTTTCACCCTCGCTTTCTTCTATCACCGCCGCAAGGCGTTCACTTGACGAGGACCGTCTTTCTTCGTCTTTATATAGGGAAAAAAGGGGCGCTTCCCATCGACAACGCGAAGGATCCGCACTACATGCAACACAGCGGACGATCCCTGCAAGAGAGACACATACCTGGGTATAGCCAAACCTCGAGCGCCGTCCCTTACGGTTTCGGTCAAAGAGCCTTGCTGGGCGGTCGGATTGATGTCGATGCCCGGGGGAAGGATTGCAAAAGCCGGCATAATACGACATATGTGCGCTTTTTCTCATCCGGGGAGGTTGCTATAATACGGTTGATTGCCGAATCGCCTTTCGCAGAATGATTCGTTCACGAACCACACCAAGACCCTTGAAGACAAAATCCGGAGGAAAAATCATGCAAAAACGTCTCGTCCCGCTGCTCTTGCTTGGTATCCTGCTTGTCGGGACCCTCTCCGCCTGCCGCCGCGACAAGGAGGAAGAGGATCCGATCCATGTGCGCGAAAAAGACGGTCTGCTCATGGTCCGGACCAGAGAAGAAAAAGACTGGCAGACGGTGCTCGACCTCGGGCTTCTTGCCGGTCCCGAAGGGACGGACACGGGCGAGATCGACACCGACGGCGACCATGTGCGCTGGCGCTTGTCCACTGATGAAGAATTCGCGCCCGTCATCGACCTCGAGATCCTTGCGGGATTGCTTGAGGGGACTTATGATCATGATGCGGCCCGTCTGCGCCGAAACATCGACCGCCTGGAGACCTATGACGAAGAAGAAGAGTCCTGGCGGCTTCTTTTCAATCTATCCTTGGTCCACGATGCGCATGTGTTCACACCCGAGGATGTGGACGACCTAACCTTGTCTTACCAGGGTCTCGGCGGTCGCATACCGCTACTGGAAGCCTTCGGGATCTATGAAGGCTGGGCCGAACACGAAAACATCGCCGCCGGCCGCGAGGCTTTCGATGAGGAGACGGGACTCTATCTTCCCTATGCCGGGTTCGGATACCACCGGGACCTCATCGACATGGCAAGCCTCACCAACACCGAAGGGTATTGCACCATCCCTTCCGCACAGAAGTGCCACGGTGGTGTGGTGAAGGTCGAACTCGGTTCCGTGGGGGCGGATCAGGGCATGTCTTCCCTCATACAGTCCGAGCCCTTCAACCATGACGGTCCCGTGACGCTCGAGGTGGGCATCATGGCCATGGCGGAAGAGATGACGTTCGACCTCCGCTTGAACGGCACCTCCCTGGGCACCATCGATTCGGCGGGGTTCCACACGTTCACGCTCGATGATCCCGGCGACAAAAAGCTCATGCTCGAAGCGAAAGGCGCCCCCGGAGACCCTTTCCGGATCGCCCACGTGCATTTCACTGACGATGACGGCGACACCCTCCGCGCCTACGACGGCGCCCGCCTCTATCATGAATGGAACACGACCAACACCGCCGACAGAAAACTCGAGGGAGCCACCGGCATCGTCGCGAGCTTCAACTACAACAACTACGAAGCGCGACTCGGTCGCGTGGAAAGGTTCCTCCCCAACCGGACCTATGACGAGATCATCGCCGAACACGCCGCCGTCTGCGGCGAGAAGGCGCCCCATCCCGCCGACCCCGACGATGAGGACATGTGGGTCTTCGCGGGGGATTGTCCGATCATAGAAGTCAAAGGCAAGGGCGATGAAATCGTCTACGAAGACGAAGTCTATTTCACCTACGCCACCGTCGTCAGAGAGTACCGCTTCCTCGGGTTCGAGCGGATGCCCTATGTCTTTTTCGGGACGGGACCGACCGGGATCACCCTTTTCGCCGACGACACGATCGCCGAGGCCGTACTTCCCGAGGATATGGAGACCCTTCCGCGGGGCGCCTTCCACAACGCCTCCCGTCTGGAGCGGGTGGTCCTTCCCGAGAATCTCGTGACCATCGACACGGCGGCTTTCCAATATGCCGCCGCCCTGCAGGAGATCATTCTCCCCGAAAGCCTCCGCAAAATCAACGACACGGCTTTCTATCAGGCCCTCTCCCTTGAAGAGCTCCATGTGCCCGCAGGCGTCGAGTCCATCGGTCCACAAGCCTTCGCCTACACCGAGAACCTGAAAGAGATAACCTTGCCCGAGAGCCTCGAGACCCTAGGCGTGGGCGCTTTCTCCGGAAGCGGCATCGAGACGCTTACGATCCCTTCGGGACTCACCGCCATCGAGCGGATGCTCTTTGCCCGAAGCGACATCCGGGAACTCGTGTTGCCGAAGAACATCGAGACGATATACCAGGGCGCTTTCGATGCCACCACAAAACTGGAGACCCTCGTCATCGAAAGGGACGAAGTCGTCCCCTTGCGCCGTTCGGGCTATCATCACGGTCAACAAGACGAATGGGCGCAAGCCTTCTTCAACACCAACGAGGATGTGCGGATCTATGTCCCCGACGAGGTATTGTCCGACTATTTGGCGCATCCTTCCTGGCAGAGCATGAAAGCGCATCTGCATCCTTTGAGCGAACGGGAGAACGGCGGATAACAACCATGCTACGGTCAACGTGAAAGAACGTCATCGACATACAAAGAAAATCCCGCGACCCGGAGGCCGCGGGATTTTCATGAAAGTCTTGTCAATCGACGATCTCGATCTGGTCGGTGGCGCCGATGAGCAGTTGCGGTGCGTCATACCAGCCGACTGTGAGCCCTGTGACATTGATGATGTCCCCTTCACTGAGCGATTTCACGAAATCATCGACATCGTCGCAGCCGAGGCGGCTGTCATAGTAGAGCTCGATTTCCTTGCCGTCGGCTTGTCTTGAAAGAAGAATGGTACCCCACGGGGCGAAATCGCCGGGGTCTTCTTCGACGACCATACCGGAGATCTCCACCCTTCGGCTTTGATACGCGAGCATCGCGTCGGGGTCCTCGATGTCGACTTCATCCAGGTTGGCCGGGGCGGGCAGATCCACGCCCGTTTCCGTGATGCTGAACCAGGTGAGGAAGCTGATTTGCCTCAGCCCACGGAACTCGTCCCTTTCCCCGACGACTTGGAGCCGGTCGCCGATATTCAAATCCGGGACGATCATTTCGTCGTAGTCGAAAACGCTGAGGCCGCCCGTCTCGTCCTCGATGAAGATGTTACGGTGGCTCGTGATGTTGGTGACGACGCCTTCGACACCGACGGGCTCGCGATGTTCCACATCCCAGACTTCGGCGATAGTGTCTTTGAAGTGGGCGGGGTCGATGATCTCGACGACTTCCACATCGAAGTCCTTGGTCGCCGTGGCCTCGCCTTTCGTGATGGTGGCGGTGAGTCTCACCCAGACGGTGTCTTCACCGGGGTCGACCGGGGTGACGGCCATGCGGACTTCGCCGTTGCGGGTGTCATCGGTGACCTCGATGTGATCGGGGGTGTCGGATTCCCAGCTGATGGTGGTACCGTATGGGCCCGCTGTCTTGACCCAGAAGTCCAAGAGCACCTCGTCCATGTCGGGGAGTGCCAGCTCGTCCTTGGCGGCTTGCACATCCTCTTCGTCGGTGTCCACTTCCTCCTCGTCGTTCCTGTCACAAGCGGCGACGATCAAGACACCGAAAAACAACAAACAAAGCAAAAACAACTTTCTCATCAAACAGTCTCCTCCTCTTCCTCGTTCATGAGTTCATATGCGATGTTCATGGGTGTTCAGTCCTCCCGGATGAAACCGAAAGGTTGGGTCAAGGTCTTCGCGTGGGTGCGCAACCCGAGATCGTAGACAATCTCGGCGCGGACATAGGCGCCTTCGAAATCGCCGTAGGAGAACACGGCGCCCCGTTCCACGATGATGCTCCTGCCCGTCTCCTCGCTGACACCGCTCTTCCAGCGGATCTCGTCGTAGTCGCCGTCGACCTTGATCTCGATGGTCCGGGCGTCCTCGTCGACGATGATCTCCTCGATCAGGGGCGGGGTCGCCGCATGGTCGCGGGTGAAGGCGATGTAGAAGGCCCCCTCGATCATGGTGGCACGGAACTCCTCTTTGCAAGAACTATCCGCCATGAGGTGGTAGGACATGGACCAGTTCGCCTCGGTCAAGTCTTCCCCGTGGAAATCGTCGGTCGCGAAGCCCCAGATGGGACGTTCCGGCATGGAATCCTGCAAGAGCCGGTCCCAAAGATGTCTGTCATCCGGATAGCGGTCGCGGGTGTTGAAGACCTCGATGCCCGCGAGTTCGTCCTTGGCATAGTCGTCGTAGAAATCGAGATACCACCCGGGCGAGAATCTGTCGGTCGGTTCATAGGCCTCTTCCAACTCCCAATAGCGTCCCGGATGCGCGAAGAACATGAGCGCGTCCTCGTCTTGCGCGAGGATTTTGTCCATGGTCGTGCGCTTGGCCTCGCCCGGCGGCGCTTCGTAGGTCGTGAAAAGCCCCACGAAGTGGTGGTTGCGGCTGAATTCGTTGCCCGGGATGGCCAACATGCCGAGCGCATCGGGGTCGCGGTCTGCGTAACGGTCATCGATCGCGGAGAAATTCCACGGCCAAGTGACGAGGTCGTGGTCCGTGAGGGCCAAGGCCCCATAGCCCAGGTCGTGATAGATGTCGACGGCCTCACAGGGGTAGGCGGCCCCGTGTCCGTCATCGGCGTCCGTGTGCGTGTGCAGATTGGCGAGAACTTGTGTGAACGTCGCCCAATCGACGTTCGCGTAAGGGTTCACTTCCAAATGCGTCTTTTCCTCTTCCGCGCAGGCGGCGAGTGTGAACCCGAAGAGAAACAGTGATAATACCAGCAGGAATCTCTTCATGATACCCCCCTTTCGTTCGCTAAGAACTTCTGTCTATATTATATCGAAAAACCAGGAATTTAGAAACCATTCCCGGCATGATTCCTCTCGGTCCGGCAAGAGACGCAAACACGGCTCTTCCCGACCGTGAGCAGCCAGGCTTTCAACGTTTCGAGCCAAGAAGGCCGGCTGTTTGGATACTGGCACAGAAAGACCCTACTTCATTCGGGGTCCGCATGGGATATCCTGCGGTGCGACTATCTTTACCTGCCATCTTCGCTCCCTATATGCACAAGGGCGCGGATTGGGCTATAATAAAGAGAGAAAGAAGGGGGTTCTCATGCGAATCGCGGTGCTCATGGACGCCTTCAAATCCACATTGACCTCGGCGGAACTGTCACGGATGACAGCGACGCGTTTTTCCGCCCGGGGGCACGAAGTACGCTCTCTTCCTGTCAGTGACGGCGGCGAGGGGTTCCTCGACGCCTTCAAATCGGCATACCCGACCGCCCGGCAGCGAGTCGTGACCGAGGATCCGCTCCGAGGCCGCATGGAAGCCGAATATGTCCTGAAAGGAAGAGAGGCCTTCATCGGTCTCCATGCGGCGGCCGGTCTCGCTTTCGTGGAGAACGGCCCATCTTCGCCGGCCGAAAGAAGCACCTATGGCGTCGGCGTCCTCGTCCGCGACGCCTTGCGAGCGGGAGCCGAGCGCATCGTCCTGGGTATCGGCGGGAGCGCGACACATGATGGCGGCACCGGCATCCTGCAGGCGCTCGGGGTCCGTTTCCTTCGCGGGGAGGAAGAGATTATAGAAAGGATGACAGGAGCGCGTCTGCTCGAGGTGAGCGCCCTTGACGATGCCGAGGCCCATACAATGATGGAAGGTGTCGCTCTCTTATTGGCGGCGGATGTGCGCGCCCCCTTGTTAGGCCCTCACGGCGCCGCCCATATGTATGCCCGCCAAAAGGGGGCGCGCGAAGAGGACATACCCCTTCTCGAACGCGCCATGGAACATTTCGCTTTGTTGGCGGCGGCGCACACGGGAAGGGATTTGAGGGACGTGGAGGGCGCCGGCGCCGCCGGGGGCGCGGGGTTCGGTCTCATGAGCCTCCTCGGGGCCCGCCTCGTGCGCGGCATCGATTTCTTCATCGACCATTTTGCCATCGAATCCCTCATCGTTGCAAGCGACATCGTCATCGTGGGCGAAGGACGGCTGGATGCGCAGACCGCCCAGGGTAAAGCGCCGCATGGTATCGCAGAACTCGCCAAGAAGCACGGAAAATATGTCATCGGCCTCTTCGGGCGCATCGAGGAGAACGCCCTGGAAGGCCTCGTCGACGAGGTCCACGCCGTCGTTCCCGCCTATGCGGACGAAAAAGCGGCCATGGCGCGTCCGGCTTACTATTTTGACAAGATGCTGGCTGCTGTGCTCGCGCAAGAAAGGACGGTACTTTTGAGATGAAAAAGGACCTGCAAGCCCTCTATCCCGAGGCGTGGAAAGAAATCTCGGACGCCATCGATCGTCTGGTCGGAAAGCATGCGTGCCCGAAGAAGGCCGCGCCCCTCTCGGAAGAAGACGCCATCCTCGTCACCTACGGCGACACAATCCGTTCACCACGTGAGTTCCCCCTCGCCACCCTGGCGCGTTTCCTCGAAGAACACGGCGGATCCTTCAGCACGGTCCACCTCCTTCCCATCCACCCCTACACCTCCGACGACGGGTTCGCCGTTGTCGATTTCACCGCCGTGAATCCAAAGCTGGGCGGCTGGGACGACATCGCGCGCCTCGCGGCAAGCCACGATCTCATGCTCGATGCCGTCATCAACCACGTCTCGGAAGCGAGTCGTTGGTTCCGGGGATTCTTGCGGGGGGAAGAAGCGTTTTCCGACTTCTTCATCGAAGAGGAGGAAGGGACCGACTATTCGCGCATCGTCCGGCCGCGTGCGACGCCGCTCTTTCACGAATACGCGACCCCTTCCGGGAAGAAACGTCTCTGGACGACGTTCAGCGCGGACCAGCCCGACTTGAACTACCAAAATCCCCGGGTGCTCTTGCGCATACTCGACATCCTCATCTCATTTGCGAAAAGAGGGGCGCGGTTCCTCCGTCTCGATGCCGTCGGGTTCCTCTGGAAGGCGCCGCCGCATCCGTCCATCCACCACGAGAACACCCATCGGTTGATCCGCATCATGCGCCGGGTGCTGGAGCGGACCGTACCCGGCACTTTCCTCGTCGCAGAGACCAACGTGCCGCACAAAGAAAACATCACCTATTTCGGAAAAAACGCCGACGAGGCCCACCTCGTCTACCAGTTCGCCCTTCCCCCGCTCATCTTGCACGCCTATCACGCCCGCTGCGCCGACACCCTCCACGAATGGAGCGTGTCGCTAACGAAGGACCCTCCCGGCGGAAATGCGGCCTTTCTCAATTTTTTGGCGAGTCATGACGGCATCGGCTTGCGTCCGGTGGAAGGCCTGCTTCCCGCAAAAGACATCGAAGCGCTCGTCACCATGACCCGCGAAAAAGGGGGGCTCATCTCCTATCGCTCCACTCCCGGCGGCGGCAGAGCCCCCTATGAACTGAACATCGACTTTTTCGACGCCCTGCGCGAGGAAAAAGAGGACCCCTCGCGAGCGGTGGAAAAATTCCTCGGCGCCCATGCCATCCTTTTGGGGATGCGGGGTGTTCCCGCGATCTATATCCATTCTTTCCTCGCCTCCGGCGGCGATGCGGACTCGGCCCGCCGCACGGGCATCCCCCGCCGCATCAACCGGCAGACGTTGGCGTGGGAGGGTCTGGAGAGGGACCTGGCAGACCCCGCCTCGCGCCGCCGGCTGGTCTCCGATGCGTTAAAGAAGCTTTTGGACATCCGGAGCCGGACGGACGCTTTCCATCCTTCTGCGCTACAGACCGGGAAGCACTATGATTCGCGGGTGTTCTCCTTTGTGCGCGAGGGCGAATCGACGCGTCTGCTCGTTTTGGTGAACGTGTCGAACGAAACCGTCCGGCTCGAGACGGACTTTTCCGGCATCGACCTTCTGAGCGGCGCTTCCTGCGGAAAAAGCATGCATCTTCCCCCTTACGGTTCCATGTGGGTGCAAGCGGGCGGAGATTGATCCGCCATCCCTTTGTCTTGTAGAAGCCCCTCCACCGAACTTCGCCGCTTGTCGTGGGCTCCGGATTGGGCCGTTGCAGGATAGATGCCGTTTTTGCAGGATGGTTTCGGGCGTCCCCATCGGGCGGATCGTTTGATAGAATGGACACGGACATCCATCTCGAGGATGCGGAAGGAAGGGGATCGACATGGACAACGCCGCCCTACCGAAAAGAAGCCTGTACGACGCGACCGCACCCTGCGGAGACGTGATGTACAGGCTTTTATATGGGGATGAAAAAACACACGGGAAGGGATTGGTGAGATGAAACGGATCGGCATACGCCCGGGAGTCTATCTGCTTGTCGTGATCGGCTCGGTCTTTTTGCTCACCGCTTGTGGAACCGCTGAAACCGAGGCGTTCACGGTGACGCTCCAAACAGGAGAAGACGAACCGGAAAGACTCACCATCGCTGAAGGGGATTCGCTCGAACTCCCCGAAATGACGCCCGAAGAAGGAAGGCTCTTCATGGGCTGGAAAGAAGAAGGCGGTGAAGATGCTTTCACCGTGTTGGAAGATGTGGACAGGGACCATGTGCTCGTACCCGTCTTTTCCACCCATGTCGAGGCCCACTTCCGGGAGAATCTGCTCGATTGGCTCATCGACCTCTCCTTCGATCTCGACGAGCCATTCAAGGTCACTTCGATGGAGACGAGGGCCATCCAGGGACTGGGCTATCATGAAGACGGGCCCGCGAGCATCTACATGCACGTTTCCTTTATGCGGATAACGACCGGGGACGGCAAAGAACATTTCGTCATCGACCACCGGGCCAAGGGAGTCCTCGGTGACGATGCCTTCTCTTATCCCGTTCCAGAAGCGCACGAAGATGTATTCCGGATTTGGGACATCTTCGTCGACGAAGAAGAGTACCACGAACTGAAAGCCGAATGGGACGAGGAGATGGACCTGCAGCTTGCGGAAGCTGAAGAGTTCTTCGACGACGACCCCATCATCCTCGACAAACTGAAATTCACCGTCTCCGAAGACGATCTGGAAGGTTTAACCGCCGACCTCGCCTCTCTTTGGGAACAGCAGTTCACCATCAGTTTCGACACCGGCGCCGCGGAAGACATCCCCGACAAACAAGTCGGCTTTGGTGGCACAATCGTTCTGCCCGAAGTGGAAATAGGGGGCTATCATCTCGAAGGTGTCTATCTCGACAGCGATTTCGAGAAGCGCTTCGATACGAGTATGCGCGTGCAGGATTCCTTGACACTCTATTACAACTTCGTCTCCTATGAGGACCTGCTCGAAGAGGAGGTCACCCTCACCGTCTGGCACGCCTTCGGACCCTTGAACGAAGCCCTTTTGCAGGAACTTTTCGACGAGTTCGAGAAACTCCATCCGCAGGTGACCATCGAACAAGAAGCAAAGGGAACCTATAGTGACCTGCGGCGCGCGGTCATCGAGGGGGTTGTCGCCGGGACGACGCCGGACATCGTCATCGACGAACCCCAAAACCTCGCCGATTATCTCGTGGGTCACGCCCTCGTGCCCCTCGATGACTACATACACCATGAGAGCTTCGGTATCGACACCGACGATCTCATCTTTGACTTCTTCGCCGAAAGCCAAAGCCTTGCGCCCCAAGGCGGCACATACGCCTTGCCTTTCGCGAAGACGCCCGAAGTCCTCTACTACAACAAGACCGTCTTCGATCATTTCGGTATCGAGTTCGCTCCGGAAGAGGCCCTGACCTGGGAAGAGATCGCCTTCTATGCCGACAAGATCGAATGGACCCCCGCGGCCAAGGACGCCTTGGTCGATTCCGAAAGAAGAAAAGATTTTGAAACCCCGCATCTCGTCACCGCCGCTTCCGCTGAAAGACTCTTCCTCTCTTCTTTGCGTCAGTGGGGAAGCCCCCTCACCACCCCCGAAGGCGACATCGTCATCGATGACGCCGTCATGGGCGATGTGTTGCACTATTTCGACGATCTATTCACCGATGACACCCTCTCGCTTCCTTCTGCATGGGATGAATCGCACAGCTTCATCCCCTTCACCGAAGGGAGGACCCTCATGAGCCAGGATTGGGGCGCCGCGCCACATTTGCACATCCCCGAGGGCGATTCTCTCTTCGGCGACTTCGAAGTCGGTATCATCCCCGTAATCCAGAAACATGCCGAAGGAGAAGGACCCCGCGCCGTGAACTACCGCGGACTCTCCCTCGCCATGTTCACCGACACGACCGATGCCGAACGGCTCGCGGGATGGTTTCTCATGGACTTTTTGACCGCTACGGAAGAAAACGCCTTGTTCGCCGAAAAGACGGGCTACATACCCATAAGACAATCAGCCTATGCGACCGATTATTTCCAAGAGATGCTCGACCTCGCTTCCCTTCACGAGGCCGGGCAAGAGCTCGATGTCGGCCAAGAGGAAATCTTGCGGGCCTTGGTCATCCGTGCCGCTTATGAACAAATGGATGATTATGCCTTCGACCCCGCCTTCTACGGCCGGATCGTTGCGAGAGAAGCGCATCGCCAGGCGGGAATTGTGTTCGGACACTTCTATGCGGGTCTTCGTTCGGCTGAGGAGACCATCGAAGAACTGCGCGAACGTCTGGAGTCCTGACGCCTCCCTGTCTTGAAGCCGATTCGAAAAACCGCCCCTTCCCTGCGAGGAAGGGGCGGCTTTGATATGCAAAGCGGTGACGAATGGTTCTTATAAAAGGTACGGATGCCGCAGGCCACTCACTTTCGGGAAGGATTCCCGCGTTTTTGGAAAAGGCCCTTGTCGAGAATCTCCATGACGACATCCACGATGGCGTCCACATCCTCATTGCCCTCGCCGAGGTCCATCACGACCTTCAGTCCGATGAAGTTCGTGATCCCCATGAGGACATAGCTCACGATTTCGGTGTCGAGGGTGCGGATCTCGCCCTTCGTGGCGGCTTCTTCCAAGCCCCGTTTGTAGCGTTTCGCGAAATCGGCATAATAGTCGCGGAAGAGTTCGCGGTCGATATAGAGCGATTCCCAGATGATGTTGTACATCTCGGGACGCTCCAAGGCGTAATTGATGAAAGTCTTGATGCCTTCCCGCTCTTTTTCATAGCGGGTCTCTTTTTGTGCGACTTTGGCGGCGATCTCTTTGCGGATGTCGTGGGAGAGGCTCATGAGGATGTGTTGATAGAGGACGAGTTTGCTGGGGAAGTAGAGGTAGAACGTTCCCGCGGCGACGCCCGCCCGGTTCGTGATGTCGGCGATGGTGGTGCCGTGATAGCCGTTTTTGTAAAAGACTTCATA
>PUMR01000054.1 GCA_003551455.1 Mollicutes bacterium
AGGCGCAGAGGTTCTCGCATTTCCTGCAGGTCGCCCGCCTGGTGTCATAGGAGAAGTTCTCCAGTGCTTCCGCGTCCAAAAGGGTGCTGTGGTTGGCGGGATGGGCGGCCTCGCGCGCGAGGAGCGCGGCGCCGAAAGCGCCCATGAGACCGGCGATGGCGGGGCGCGTCACTTCGACGCCGGTCTCCCGCTCGAAAGCGCGGAGCACGGCATCGTTCAAGAACGTGCCTCCTTGCACGAGGATGCGGTCCCCGTACTCCTCCTTGACATCATGGGCGCGGATGACCTTGTAGAGGGCGTTCTTCACGACGCTCATGGCGAGCCCCGCGGAGATGTCCTCGGTTTTCGCGGCTTCGGATTGGGCCTGTTTGACACTAGAATTCATGAACACGGTGCAGCGACTGCCGAGGTCGACGGGCTTGCGACTGTCAAGCGCGAGCCGGGAGAAATCCTTGATTTCATAGCCCAAAGATTCCGAGAAGGTCTCCACGAAAGAGCCGCAGCCGCTCGAACAGGCCTCGTTCAAGATGATCGTCGTGATGACACCGTCGCGGATCTTGAAACATTTCATGTCCTGTCCACCGATGTCGACGACGAAATTGACCTCGGGGTCGAAATATTTCGCGGCGTTGTAGTGGCAGATGGTCTCGACCTCGCTGCCGTCGAGACGGAAGGCGTTCTTGATCAGCTCTTCACCATAGCCCGTGCTGAAGGCCTTCTTGATGATGATACCCTCGTGGAGCGAATCATACATCCTCTGCAGGGCCCGCCTGGTCACATCGACGGGGTTGCCGCGGTTGTGGGCGTAGTATTCATAGAGGATTTCTTCGTTCTCGCCGATGAGGAGCATCTTCGTCGTGGTGCTGCCGGCGTCGATACCGAGATAGGCGTTGCCTTGGTAGTCACCGGTGTCGATGCGCTCGAGGGAAGCCTTCTCGTGGCGCTTGCGGAATTTCTCATAATCCTCTTCGGAGCTGAAGAGGGGCGCTATGGTCTTGCGGATGGTGTCCTTGTGGCGGCGGCGGTAGGCCTTGATCCGCTCGATCACTTCCTCGATCCGGAGCGGGTCCTCGTTCGCCTCGAGGGCGGCGCCGATGGCGACGAAGACTTCCCCGTTCTCGGGTGTGTATACATTCTCGAGGTTCAAGTATTCGACGAACCGCTTGCGGAGCTCGCTCGAGAATGTGAGCGGGCCGCCCAGGAAGGCGACCTTGCCTTGGATTTTCTTGCCTTGAGAAAGCCCGCCGATCGTCTGGTTGACGATGGCCTGATAGATCGAGGCGGCGATGTCTTCCTTGCGGGCACCCTGATTCAAGAGCGGCTGGATGTCGCTCTTGGCGAAGACGCCGCAGCGTGAAGCGATGTCGTGGATCTTCTCGTGGTCTTTGGCCAGCTCGTTCACGCCGGCGGCGTCGGTGTCGAGAAGAGAGGCCATCTGGTCGATGAAAGCGCCGGTGCCGCCGGCGCAGGTGCCGTTCATCCGCTGTTCGATGTTGGCACCGTCGAAAAAGATGATCTTCGCATCCTCGCCGCCGAGTTCGATGCAAACATCAATGCCATCGACATGGTGTCTGAGCGCCGTGGTGGCGCTGATGACTTCCTGTGTGAACTGGGCGCCGATATGTTTGGCGAGAGAGAGACCCGCGCTTCCGGTGAAATTGAAGCGCATCGGGATGTCGCCGAACCGGTCCTCGAGACGCTCGAACATCGCCTTGAGCGAGATGGAGATACTGCTCATGTGGCGGTCATAGGTCTTGTGGACGATCCGGTCCCTTTCATCGAGTACGACGGCCTTGATGGTCGTACTGCCGATATCGATACCCACACGGTATTCTTCCATACGCATACGGGTCACCTGTTCTCCTTCTTCTTGCTTTCAATATTATATACGATGTGGCCATAAAATGCCACAGGTACGACCTGAAATTCAATGAGTGCTCCGGAATGTAATTCCATGAAATACAAAATTGTCTAATTTTATATAAATCGGCTTTGTAAATTAATTTTATTAATCTTGACATTAATTTTTCTGACTTTTGTGTTGACATTCTCGTTGACATGTCCTATACTGACAGTGTAATCCCCGAGCCCACGGCTCTGGAGGTGAGGACTTGGATACCGTCAAAATACTCGAAGACCTTCATGCGGGGCGCATCGATCTCGAAAGCGCGAACAGCATGATCGCCGGGGAAGATGAATCGCCCGCGCAAATGAAGATCGAAAAGAAAAACCTCAAGCGGGCCCACTTCATCAAAATCTCGGTCCGGCTCCCCAACGAGTCCCGACGAATCAACTGGTTCATGCGTTGCCTTTTCGTTTTTCCCGTTCCCGTGAGCCTCGTGAACCTTTTCGTCCGGATTGCCGGTAAAAAAATGCAACACAAACTCGAGGATACCGGCCTGGACGTCAAAGACCTCCGCACCATCATCCGCTACGCCCGGGGCACCCGCGTCCGCATCGAGGCGGAAGATGCCCGCATCACGGTCAAAATCGTATAATAAGGAAGTGATCCCATGCAAAAGCACGTCATCGGCGAATGCCCCATCTGCGGCCACGACCTCTTCGTGACCAAGCTCGAATGTTCAAACTGCCACAGTGAGATCAGCGGCCAGTTCCAACTTTCCAAGTTCAACTACCTTTCCAAGGAGAGACTCTACTTCATCGAACTCTTCATCAAGAACAAAGGCAACATCAAACAACTCGAAAAAGAGCTCAAAGTCTCCTATCCGACGGTCAAGAAGATGTTGAAGGAAACCATCGAAGCGCTGGGCTACAAAGTCGAGGAAGAAGAAACCGAAGAGCGTGACCGCGACGAAATCCTCGAAAAACTCGCCAAAGGCGAAATCTCGAGCGAAGAAGCCCTGAAGCTTCTCAAGGAGTGATTCCCGTGAGCCAAGAGAGACTGAAGATCCTCGAAATGATCCAGAACAAGACGATCACCCCCAAAGAGGGAGCCGAGCTTCTCAGCGCCCTCGACAACAAGAAGGATGCCAAACCGCCCAAGAAGCAGGCGTTCAAGATGTTCAAGGTCCGCATCAACAGTTCCGACGGCGACAAGGTCAACGTGCAGATTCCGCTAGAGTTCGCCAAGGTCGCCCTCAAATCGAAAAAGGGCATCCCCAAGCTCGACAAACTCAAAGAGAGCGACATGGACATCGATCTCGAAGCCATCCTCGAGATGATCGAATCCGGCATGGACGGAAAACTCGTCGACATCGAAT
>PUMR01000001.1 GCA_003551455.1 Mollicutes bacterium
AATAACGATATCAAGTATTATTTGTGGAGAGCGGAGCGGCAAAAAAACGGAAATATACATTTTCATATAATCATAGATAAGTATATAAGTAGAGCTACAATACACAGATTTTGGACAACATGTCTGGACCGCCTGAATTATATGAAAGAATATAATAAGAAGCACCCAAATAAAAGCGATTTTACTGTTAAATTAGGAAGTTTGAGCAATCCTAACGTTTACGTCTATTACCTTTTGAAGTACTGTTTGAAATCAGATGATACGCAGAAGATACAGGGGCATGTATGGGGCATGAGCGATGAGCTTAGAAATATAGACCCTTTGACGATATATGATACAAGGTTTATTCTGGAGTGCTACAAGTACTTGACAGATAAAAAAATGTGTAAAGTAAAAGAATTTGACCACTATATAATATGTGAATTTAACACGCCATTACTTGAACAATCAAAACTTAATATAATTAGTAGTGCTTATCGGCAATATTTGAGACTATTGTATCATTTACTATTTAAAGACCGGCACCGTCAAGATGTTAACTACAATTTTCAACAAACTTATAACATGCCAAATTGCTGTATAGATAGTGTTGTAAACCATTATGAATTATGAAAAAATCAAAAATAAACTAACCACTAATGCCATGTTCACAGTAATAGAGTTACAAAAAAATAATATATTTGAATTGAAAGATAGGAACCAATTTGACTATATGATTAAGAGATTCAAGGAACAAGGGTACACAGTTCAACGTATTGGGCAACGAGAGTTTCAGGTAATTAAGACGGAGGTTGATATGAATGATTTGATTAATGACAACGATAACACCCCGCAACATTGACAGACTATACAAACACCATTGTCACTATACCATCACTATCCCCGCTGATATTATATAGAAATGATATGATACTATATATATAATATACACCACCATCAGATAATCCTCCTTACCTTTACACTCCAATTAAAATCTAAAATCTTGAATAATATTAATATCGTTTGAGTAACAGAAAAATAAATAATAATATATACCAGTTCGAATATAAAATACATTTGATATGATTGTGATTGATAGATAATAAATATAATTATATAAAACAGAATAATAATAATAATAATAATGATGATAAAATAAAATATAAAACATGAAAGATTGAATATATAAATTAAATACTATAATAACAATTATAACCGTACTAATCACCCCAGCAGCCAAACAACTCCATCTATTCTGTGAATATTTGGACAACATCACACCGGCTCAAACCAAAAAACAAGTACATTAACAACTGCCCCCGAAGTCCCGGCACTTCACAGCCTTGATTCATTTTTGTGGTTTAACCATCTGTTTGCTAAACCCTGATGAGCAGCGCCCCGCCAGCAGAGGCGCTATCGTAGCTCAGTCGTCCCGGTCGGCCTTGCGTCCCTGCAATCCCTCGCCTGCGGCCGCCCTTACCCTGCGAAAGCTCGCAGGCTATTACTTCTATCCATCTTTTTGCGTGTGTTTTGCTTTTTTCTATTTTTTTTGTTTTCTTCTGAAATGGTGACCCCGCCTGCCTTCCAAAGGCTAAATTTAACATAATGCGTACTATAGAACACGGCAAGAGTCGCTACCCTCTGCATGATTCGATAGAGGGGCGTGTCCTATAGCAGCATTATGTTAAATAGCCCGCTCCCGCCAGTGCCCTTCGTCCTCGCTTCGCTTTCTCCCTCGCTACGATAGCGCCTCTGCTGGCGGGGCGCTCGCTTTGCATCATTGTTTTGGGTTACCAAGCCTGCGGGTACGTGCCGCCTTGATTACCTTCAGTTGGCAGGCTGCCTCTAGAGACATTTATTCTCGCACGGCTAAATGCTACATTTGTTTTCTTATTTACACCGTCTGTAGCCGAAAAAAAAAAATGTGATGTCTAAAAAAAAGAAAAAATTTAACAAACATTTGTGAAAAATTTTTATCTTTACATCGTTCTCGAAAAATGTGGTTTGACCCCTGAAACGTGAAACAGTATGCATAGAGGAAAAAGACAGTTACGGACACTCGCAAGGAAGCTTCACTCGAAGAAAAAATGCAAGCCAGTGGACCGGAAAGACTCCGCTTCAATTCCGGGCGCACAGAGCCACGGACTGTGTCGGCGGCTGACGGACGTGGATATCTATATTGACAGATGTGTGAATATAATCGAAGAAAGGAAAGATGTTCCACAGGTGGTGAGAGCTGTGTTGGAAGTTCTATTTCTCAATGGAGCCCGAATAAGTGAGGTGTTGAAAGCAACAGGCAAAAACATAACCCCGCAAGGTAATATTATTGTCAAAGGTAGTAAAGGCTCATCTGATAGGTTGTTGGTTGTATCGTATCATAGAGATTTTTGGTTGAGGTGGAAGAATAACAACGAATGCCTTGGAGACGTCTTCAGTAGATTCTTTTTTTATAGATATTTCAGGAAACTTGGTTTGAGTATGAGTGTAAGAGGAAGTAGTCGTTCAGTAGTTACCCATTCATTGAGGCATCTGTTGGTTCAAAGTGGAATGAAAGTAGAGGAAACAAAAGAGATTTTAAGTAAATATATTGGTCATAAATCAATTAAATCTATAGAATATTATGAGTGAAATCAGAAAAAAAAGAGTTGCGGAGGTGCATCACATCAGGAGTCAATTAAAAGGTGAGATTGATTTCTTAGTGTTTCAAAAAAACGGAATTATACGAGCTGCACCAATAGCAAATAGAAGAAGAAAAAGAAAATGACAAGTACTATCTATAAATCAAAATTATCAACAATGAAGTATATAAAATACATATTGAAACTTATTCTGTGGCTTATAGAAAAGTTTTGGAGAGAAAAGAAAATAGCTGCTATTATAGGAGCTATCATCGGTTACATTTTGGCTAACTGGAAACAATTTCAAGAAATTATTGGTTATTTGTCAGAATTATTTTAATTTTGACAATCAATTAATTAAGTTAAATATTATTGTATAATTAAATTTTTTTCAATCATGGGTATAATAAGACAAGGAATACTCGGCGGTTTTTCTGGCAAGGTGGCTAACGTTGTTGGCTCGTCTTGGAAAGGAATCGCGGTCATCAAGTCATTGCCAATTAGCGTGGCAAATCCTCGGACAGCTCCGCAAGTTGCACAACGTGACAGGTTTTCTA
>PUMR01000027.1 GCA_003551455.1 Mollicutes bacterium
CGAGGAACTGGGCGAAGACCGCCCCCTCATGCTTTTGAACAACTACATCCGCGCCAGCCAGAACACCCCGGGGGTGAGCTACAGGCGTGATGTCGCCCGCCGGGTGAACCGCTTCAAACTGGAGACCGCGTGTGACACGTGCGTGCACGGGGACATCCATTATCTCTATCCCGAAAAGAGCCTTGATTTGGCCCTCCGTCATCTCGAGGACTATCAGGAGGTCTCTGCGGAGGTCTTGTTCGAGTCGCTCGGATCCATGCTCTATTCCTATTACGACGGCGACATAAGGACCCGCGAGGACGCGCTCGCCTATTACCTGGAAATCATGGACGCCTATGACGGCCGCGGGCATTTCCTGTATCCGAACGCCTATGCCTATCCTTATACGAAAGACTTCTATCATGCGCCGCTCTACAACTCGCAGCTGAAATATTTCGACGATCTCGTCCCCTTCCTCTCCATCGTCCTCCGGGGGCACATGGAACTCTTCAGCCCCTTCATGAACTTCAACGGCCTCGGCCGCGAACAACTCCTCATGCTCGTCGATTTCGGCATCAACCCCGCCTATCTCTTGACGGAAGAACGGGCCGGGGCGCTCAGAGGGAGCGACATCGAATATCTCTACACCACGAGCCACGAGATGTGGGGCGAGAGGATCATAGAAGAATACCATTTCGTGAACGAGGCCCTGCGCCATGTCGCGGGTGAGGCCATCACCGACCGCCGTGCGCTCGCACCGGGCGTCGTCAGGGTCACCTATGCGAACGATGTCGAGATCACCATCAACTACACTTCGCAGACCTTCACCCGTGATGATCTGGAAATCGAGCCCCTACATTACCACATCGGGGGTGAGGGCGCATGAAGAGACGGTTTTCCGCTTGGCGGGAAAAGATCGCCGACCTTTATGATAGGTTGGACCGCACCGCGTTTGAACGCGTCCGGAAATTCCGGCATCGACTCACCCACAACCGGGTCGTCTTCATCAAACCGACACGCCTCGTACTCTTCAACCGCTTCGCCATCCCCCTCACCATCGAGAGGAGAAGGAGCGTCACCGGCTATGCCTTCATCATGCTCTGGATCGTGGGGTTCGCGATTTTCGCCCTCTATCCGCTTTTCAACACGCTCTATCTCAGTTTCTTCAAGGTGCGGATGGACGGTGCCCTCCTCGACCTCGAGTTCGTCGGTATCGCGAACTATCAAGCGGTCTTCCTCTCGGACCCCTATTTTGTGGAGATCCTTGTCGAATATGTGTTGGAGATGCTCATCAACGTCCCCGTGGTGATCACCTTCGCCCTCCTCATCGCGCTCCTCATCAACCAGAATGTGAAGGGCAGAGGGCTATGGCGGACGATTTTCTTCCTGCCCGTCGTCATCACTTCGGGTCCGGTCATCGCCGAACTCATGGACCAGGGGGCGACCACCCTGCCCGCCCTTTCCGACTATCGTTTCGTCGATATCGTGGTGGGCAATGTCGGCGGTTTTCTCGCCACGCCCTTGCAGGCTCTTTTCGACCAGATTCTCCTCATCCTCTGGTTCGCCGGCATCCAGATCCTCATCTTCCTCGCCGGCCTGCAAAAAATCGACAAGGAGATCTATGAGGCCTCGAAGATCGACGGCGCCGGCCCCTGGGCATCGTTCTGGAAGATCACCCTTCCCTCGCTCATGCCCTTGATCATGGTCGCTGTGGTCTACACCGTCGTCTCGATGAGCGTGTTCAGTCTCAACGAAGTCATCCTCTACATCCGCAACGTCATGCTCGGTGAATCGACACCCGCCCTCACCACGGGCCTCGGATACAGCGCCACGCTCGCTTGGGTGTTCTTTATCGCCATGAGCCTCCTCATCCTCTTGTTTCTGGGTGTCCTCAGGATCCGCAAAGGGAGGGGGAGCGTATGAAAAGGCTGAAAGAGACGCCGAAACGCATCGGCAGACGCCTGAAGAGGGCCCTTCTCCGTCCCGTCCGCTATTTTGCCCAAATCGCCGTCCTTTTGAAGAAAAAGGAGTTCGACGAAGCGAAGAGCCGTCTGAAACACACGCTTCTCGGTATGAGTTTCACTGACGGGCTCTTGTTCAAGATGTTGATCTACGGCCTGCTTTTGAGTCTGGCTTACGTCTATCTCTATCCCGTCCTCTACATGGTGACGAACAGTTTCATGACCATGAGCGACATCATCAATGTCGCCGTGCGCTGGATCCCCTCCAGTCTGAATTGGGAGAACTACCGACTGGTGTGGGAGGAGATGAACTATCCCCGAGCGCTCCGGCACGCTTTCATCCTCGCCGCCGTGCCGGCTTTGAGCGCGACCGTCTCTTCGGCGATCGTCGGCTATGGCTTCGCCCGTTATGATTTCCCTTTGAAGCGGGTCCTCTTCATCCTCATGCTCATGACCTTCATCATCCCGCCGCAGATCACGATGATGCCCACCTTCCGCATGTATGCGAACTACGGCCTTCTCGGCACCATCCGGGCCTTCGTCTATCCCGCCGTCCTCGGCCAGGGGTTGAACGCGGCCATCTTCATCCTCATCTTCTATTCGTTCTTCAAGATGGTGCCCGTGAGTCTCGAGGAGTCGGCCAAACTCGACGGCGCCGGCCCCTTCAAGATTTTCACCCGCATCGCGCTGCCTTTGGCCGTGCCCGCGATTATCATCGTCTTCCTTTTCAGCTTCGTCTGGTACTACAACGAGACCTATCTTTCCGGTCTCTTCCTCCGGGGCAGCGAGATGTCCACCCTGCCCCTGCTCTTACAGCAATACATCGACAACTATACCAGCATCTATCCCGAAGGCTCGCCCGCCCGCGAACTGATGCAGGCCGTGAAGCTCGCCGGCAACGTGCTCACGCTCTTGCCGCTGCTCATCCTCTATTTCTTCACGCAACGCCATTTCGTGGAAAGCATCGACCGTACGGGAATCACAGGAGAGGGACAACATGAAAAGAAAAATGAGCACCCTCGTCCTCATCGTATTTGTGATCTTCTTGCTTGCCGCATGTGATAGAAGCGGCTACGACAACCGTTCCCTCGTGAGCGAAGAGTGCGCCCACCTCGGCAACATCGGCGACTGGCAGCCCGTCTGGTGCGACGAGTTCGAAGAGGACGGACTGCCCGATTTCGCCCGCTGGGGGTATGATGTCGGCGGTCACGGCTGGGGGAATCAAGAACTCCAATACTACACGAACGCCAATCCGGACAACGCCTTCATCGAGGACGGCGTCCTCCATATCCGGGCGTTGAAGAACGGACAAGGCAATCGGGACTACACCTCCGCCCGCCTCGTCACGAAATGGCGGGGGGATTGGGAATACGCCCGCATCCAGGTGAAGGCCCGCATGCCTTCGGGAACCGGCGTCTGGCCCGCGATCTGGATGTTGCCGACGGAAAACCGCTACGGCGGCTGGCCCCACAGCGGCGAGATCGACATCATGGAATATGTCGGCTATGACCCCGGCGTCGTCCACGGCACCATCCACACCGGGGCCTACAACCACATGGAGGGCACGCAGATCGGCTACTCGAAAGAGGTGCCCACCGTCGAGGACGAATTCCATCTCTACGAGATGATCTGGGAGCCCCGTCGCATCGAACTCTTCATCGACGGCGAACGTTTCGCCATCTTCGGCTACAATCCCCTGACGAACGTCGACGTGGAGAACCATGCCGCCTGGCCTTTCGACCAACCCTTCCATCTCATCTTGAATCTCGCCATCGGCGGCACCTGGGGCGGTAGGCACGGCGTGGACGATTCGATCTTTCCGCAAATGATGGAAGTGAAATACGTCCGCGTCTTCCAAAAGGACTATGCCGGGATGGACCAAGAGCCGCCCACAGCCCCCGGTGAGATCACTGTCCAAAGGAGCGGGTCCGATTACATCCGTTTGATGTGGGACCATGCCGAAGACGACGTGATGGTCCACCGCTACGAGATTTTCGTCGACGGCGAGCCGGTGGGCGATACGACCTTGAACGCCTTCCGGGTGGAAGGCCTCGATCCGGCCACCGAATACGAGATATCCGTGAGAGCCGTTGATTTCGCGGACAATCGCTCGGATGCGCGCACTGTGACGGCCGAGACCCTTCAGCCCTGATACATCGGTTTGCATTACAAAGCAGATATGATACAGTAGAATGTTGCCTTGACAGCTGAATCGAGAGCACAAGCGAAAAGGAAGAGAGAGTGGTATGATGGTCACCATCAAAGACATCTCCAAAGCGAGCGGCTATAGTATCACCACCGTGAGCAAGGCCTTGAACAACTATCCCGACATTTCCATGTCCACCCGTGAGAAAATCCTCGCGCTTTGCGACGAGTTGGGCTATGTCCCGAATTCCTCGGCGCGTTCTTTGAAGACGCACCGTTCCTATACCATCGGCGTCGTCTACGAAGAGATCACGAACCAGGGACTGCAACACCCCTTGTTCAGCCGGATACTCGAGCGGTTCCGCTATGTCTTGGAAGAGAAGGGCTACGACATCATGTTTCTCGCGCGGACCATCGGCAACCAGAACGGATCCTACCTGGCCCATTCGCGCCGCAAACAGGTCGAGGGCGTCCTCGTGCTCTGCGCCGATTTCAATGACCCCAAACTCGTCGAACTCTATGAGTCGGACATCCCCGCCGTGACCGTCGACTTCACCGTCCCCTCCGCCGTGAACATAACTTCCGACAATGCCAAGGGCGTCCGTCAGGCCGTCGACCATCTGGTCGGCCTCGGCCATCGAGAGATCGCCCACATCCACGGCGACCGCACGAGTTTCATCGGCGGCGAAAGGAAGTATCACTTCGAGAAAGCCCTGGAAGAGAAGAACCTTCCCGTCCGGGCGGAATACCTCGTCGACGGACCGTTCTTCTCCCGGCAAGACGGTTACAGCGCGATGCGGCGTCTGCTCGCTTTGCGGAAAGTACCCTCGGCCGTCTTTTGCGCTTCCGACCTTCTCGCCCTCGGGGCCATGGAAGCCATCCGCGAGACCAAGCTCAGGGTGCCCAAAGACATCAGTGTCGTCGGCTTCGACGGTATCGAGCTCGGCCAGCACATCACCCCGCGTCTCACCACCGTCCGCCAAGACACCGTGGCCATCGGGGAAAAGGCCGCCGAGAGCCTTTTGGAACTGATCGAGAACCCGGAAAAGACCAATCTCGGCAAGACCCTGACCGTGGACACCGAACTTCTCGAAGGCGGCACGACCGCCAAGCCGGGGGGGAGTCGATGAGGCTCGTCAAGCATTTCGATTTCACCAGGATGGACCGTCTCGATCCCGCCGAATGGAACATCGCCGTCGGCGACAAATGGGCGAACAAGGAATTGCAGCGCTACACCGACAAGAAGAAGAACATCTATTTCGACGACGGTCTCGTTTTGCGCGCGACCTATGAAGACGGGATCTATGAGAGTGCGAGGGTGAACACCAGAGGCAAGTTCGCCTTCACCTACGGAAAGATAGACATCACCGCGAAGCTGCCGGGCGGAAAAGGCACTTGGCCGGCGCTTTGGCTGCTCTCCGACGATTTTCGCTATGGACACTGGCCGAAAAGCGGCGAGATCGACATCATGGAACATGTCGGCCGCCGGCCGGAGGATGTCTATATGTGCCTGCACACGGAAAAATACAACCACAGGCGGGGCTCGGAGTATGAGAGCATCCAACGGGTGGAAGGCATCCAGGAAGGCTTTCACACCTTCAGCATCCTCTGGGAGCCCACAAGCATCACCTACTACATCGACGATGTGGAAAGGGTGCGCTACGAAAAAGGCGAAGACGGCCGCGACGCTTCCCGTTCCGGCTGGCCCTTCGACCATCCCTTCCACATCATCATGAATCTCGCCGTGGGCGGCAGCTTGGGGAGAACGCCCGATCCCGCTGTTTTCCCCCGGGAGTTCCGGATCAAGGAAATCAGAATCCACCAATAGAAGAAGGAGCGCAGGCTCCTTCTTCATTGACAAGAGAAAGAAGGTTGGAGCAAAAGATGAAAGTAGAGAAAACACGCCTGGAAGTTCCCCCCGAAAGAGACGAGAAAACAGGAGAAGCCTTTGTCGAACGCCTGTTGGCAAAGATGAGTCTCGCGGAAAGAATCGGCCAACTCCATCAGGCGCCCTATTATTCCGACATCGTCACGGGGCCCGCGTTCGACGCCCAAGATACCGTCCAAGACATAAAAGCGGGGAAGGTGGGATCCGTCCTCAACGTGACCGAGCCCGGAGTCATCCGCTCCTTGCAGGAGACCGCCCGCCACGAGAGCCCATCCGGCATCCCCCTCCTAATCTGTCTGGACATCATCCACGGGTTCCGGACGATCTTCCCCGTGAATCTCGCCCTGGCGGCGAGTTTCGATCCCGACCTCGTCCGCGAGGTCTCCCGCGCCGCCGCGTGGGAGGCATCGCGGGCGGGCCTCCATCTCACCTTCAGCCCGATGTGCGACATCGCCCGCGACCCCCGCTGGGGCCGCGTCATGGAAACGAGCGGCGAGGACCCCTATCTCGCTTCCGTGATGACGAAGGCCTACATCGAGGGCTATCAGGGAGAAGGTCTCGCCGCCGCGGACACCCTCGCTACCTGCGCCAAACATTTCGCGGGCTATGGCGCCATCGAGGCGGGACGAGAATACAACACCGTCGACATCTCGGAAAGAACACTCCACCGGGTGCATCTTCCGCCTTTCCGCGCCGCCGTCGAAAGCGGTGTCCCCATGGTGATGACGGCTTTCAACACCCTTTTCGACATCCCCTGCACGGCGAACGAAAAGCTTTTGCGAGACATCCTCCGCGAGAAGCTCGGCTTCAAAGGCGTCACCATCTCCGACTACACCTCGAGCGAGGAGATCATCAACCACAAGATCGCCAAGGATCACGAAGAGGTCGCGAAGAAGTGCTTCCAAGCGGGACTCGAGCATGAAATGGTATCGAAGACCTACAACGACCATCTGGCGTCCCTCGTCGAAGCGGGAGAGATCAAAGAAGAAGAAATCGACAAGGCCGCAAGGAGGATCCTGCTCTTGAAATGGCGTCTCGGACTCTTCCACGACCCCTACCGGAACATGGCGGATTCCTCCGCAGAAAGCCTTTTTCTCCCGAAAACGCAAGCGCTCGCCCGAAAAGCCGCAAGAGAGAGCATGGTGCTCTTGGAAAACGACGGCGTCCTCCCCCTCGATGACGAGGGGAAAATCGTCTTCACGGGCTCGTATGTCGCCTCCCAAGACCTGCTTGGTGCCTGGAGCTGTCTCGGTAGAGAGGAGGAAGCCGTCTCCATCGCCGAAGCGCTTGAAAAAGAGGGCCGCGACCATCTCGTCATCCCCGCCGAAGACCCTTTGCCGGAAGAGGATCTCGCAAGGCTCGAGGAAAGCGAAGTCATCGTCGTGGCTGTCGGTGAAGGCTCCTCCCAATCTGGTGAAGGGAAGAGCCGCTCGCAGATCAGACTTTCCGATGAAGACGCCGCCCTCTTGGACCGGCTGGCCCCGCTTCCCCAAAAGAAGGTCGCCGTCATCTTCGCCGGTCGACCCCTCGTCCTCACGGGAATCAAAGACAAGGTGGACGCTTTGCTCTATGTTTTCCACCCGGGTTCTATGGGCGGACCCGCCGTCACCGACATCCTCTTCGGAAGGCACTCGCCCGCGGGACGCCTCACCATGTCCTTCCCCCGCAACGAGGGACAGATCCCCATCTATCACGGACAGCTCCCGACGGGCCGGCCGCATGGCAAGAAAAGGGCGGGCTACCGTTTCTCGAGCCGCTACACCGACATCGAGAACGAACCCCTCTATCCTTTCGGCCACGGCCTCACCTACGGCAACATCCGTTATGGCGACGTACGCCTCGACAAGGAAAGACTGAGCAAAGATGACATTTTGACCGTCAGTGTCACCATGGAAAACGAGAGCGACCGCCAAATCGAGGAAGTCGTACAGTGCTATGTCGAAGCCTTGAGCTTCAGCGTGTCACGCCCGGTGAACGAACTTTGCGGCTTCCGCAAGGTGACCTTCTCGGCGGGAGAGAAGAAGGAGGTCGCCTTCACCCTCGGCATCGAGGCTTTCCGAAGCCATGACAAAGACCTGGTAGAGACCGCCGAAAAGACGGACTATCTCGTCAAGGTCGGTCCCGACGCGAAAACGACGAAGACCGCCAGAGTGCATGTGGAAGACGAATGATGTGGATGGGCCGTACGGCCCGTCCTTTTTTGGCGAGCCGCCGGCATCGTGCTTTGCGCCCGGATGTGCGGAAGGAGCGGTCCCAGACCCGGTCCGAAGACAAAGGCATCGGGGGAAGGATGTGCTCGGCGGACATCAAGGTTGCAAAAGCGGAGCCAAAAAGATTGAATGAATGCGTTCAGGGTGCTATCATTGTAGTAGAATCCATTGGAAGGGAGTGACCTCATGGCAGGTCAATATCATGAACCATTAGAGAAACTGGACGAGAAGACGCGCGACATCACCCGGGTGCTTCGGAGCATCATCGAAGAGTTCGACGCCGTCGACTGGTACAACCAGCGCATGGCCGCGACGGACGACGCGGAACTCAGGGAGATTTTGAAACACAACCGCGACGAGGAGCTCGAACACGCGGTCATGGGCATCGAATGGCTCCGACGCAAGATGCCCGAGTTCGATGCGGAACTGAAAGAGATCCTCTTCAAAGAGGGACCCATCACGGGTGATCACTCTCACGACGATGACGAGGACGAAGCAGAGACCGCGGACCTCGGCATCGGAAAGATGAAAGGTTAGGAGGATGGACATGGACCTATTGAAAAGAAGACACGCTCCGATTCCGTCAGAAGCTTTCGCCGAGATCGATGAACGCGCCCGCGAAGTCATCGCCTCGCAGCTTTCCGCCAGAAAGATCCTCAAAGTCGACGGCCCCCACGGGCTCGCCAAGACCAGTGTCGACACCGGCACCCACGAGATCCTCCAACAAGCGACCGAAAGCACGGTCGGCACCGCCATCTACGGTGTGGACCCCTTGGTCGAAGGAAGGGTCGTCTTCGAACTGTCCCGCTGGGAACTCGACGACATCCTCCGCGGCAAAGAGGATGTCGAACTGGACGCCCTCGAAAACGCTGCGGAACGCCTCGCCCTCTTCGAGGAGAACGCCGTCTTCAACGGCTTCGAGCGTGCGGCTCTAAAGGGTATCGTCGAATACGCGAAGAAGCCCTTGAAGATGACGAAAGAACCCGCCTCCCTCTTGCAGGCCGTAGCCGAGGGCATTTTGAAGCTCGAAGACGCGTTCGCCGAAAAACCTTACGGCCTCTTCGTGGATGACGAGGTCTTCAAGGCCTTGAACCAGAGCACGGGCGGAAAACTCCTCCGAAGTATCGTCGAAGAGATGATCGGTGGCCCCGTGGTCCGGGCGAAGAGTCTCGAAGGGGCATTGTTGGTCCCCTACGACCATGACGACCTCAGGCTCTATGTCGGTCAGGACTACGCGGTGGGCTACGAGAAACACGACAACGAGACCGTGACCCTCTTCATGACGGTGAGTTTCCTCTTCAAGTGTTATGACGAGGACATCATCGTCCGTTACGAACTCACCGACGATTGATCGCCGGCAAAACGAGCCTTCCGCCCCGGCGGAAGGCTCTTCCTTGTGGCAACGGACAAAGCGGAACCAAGAACGGAGGGACACCATGCCGAGTCGCTACGAAGGTTTTTTGAAAAGACCCTATGAAAGACATCTCGCCGGAAAGACAGCCTCCGCAGGCGTCGCCTTCATCACCGCCGATGCGGCGGGGGAGGCGACGGAGCGTTTCCTCGCCTTACGCGCCGGCAAGCCGTGTGAAATCCTCCATGTCGAGAATGTGGGCGAAAAGGCCCTGGTGGAGGATTTGTTAAGAAAACTCTTTTATGTCCTCTTCCCTTACGATAGAAACATTCTCGTCCACCCGGCGGCGCAAGACGCCGTCCGCCGGAGTCCCTTTCGCCTCGAAAAAGTCAACGAGGGTCTTTATCTGAAAA
Source organism: Mollicutes bacterium (assembly GCA_003551455.1). The sequence continues at coordinate 9,948 of PUMR01000027.1, forward strand.
ACCCCCTACACGGCAAGAAGCGCCTGGTCCGAATCGGCACGCTCCCCACGGGGCCCTTGAACCGGATCAGCGATATCGAGGGAATCGAGGTGGGGCATGCGACCATAGACGACGGATCACTCCGTACGGGCGTGACGGCCGTGCATCCTCATGGGGGCAATCCTTTTTCGGAAAAATGCGAGGCGGCCCAGGCCGTCTTCAACGGCTTCGGCAAATCGATGGGCCTTCTCCAGCTCGAGGAGACGGGCACGCTCGAGACGCCCGTCCTTTTCACGAACACTTTGAGCGCGGGGACGGTCTTTTCCGCCGTCGTCGACCACATGGTGGAAAAAGACCCCCGCATCGGGCGCAAACGCCCCACGGTGAACCCCCTCGTCCTCGAATGCAACGACGGGAGTCTATCCGACATCCAAGCGCGAGCCGTCGAAGCACGCCATGTCCGGGACGCTTTGCGGACGGCGGAACGGGAATTCCCCCAAGGGAGTGTCGGGGCCGGCGCCGGCATGACCACCCACGGCCACAAGGGCGGCATCGGCTCTTCCTCGCGGCTTGTGGAGGTCGGCGAAAAGACCTACACCCTCGGTGTGCTCTTGAATGCGAATTTCCACGGCGACACGCCCCGCCATCTCGTCTTCAAGGGCCGCGCCATCGGCAAGGATATCGCCGATGGTGAAGAAACCAAAGAAGATCAAGGTTCCATCACCATCCTCGTCGCGACCGATGCCCCGCTTTGTTCGCGACAGTTGAAACGCATCGCGAAAAGGAGCTTCTTCGGTATCGCCCGGACGGGATCCATCGTCTCCGGTGGTAGCGGCGATCTCGCCGTCGCCTTCTCCACGGCGAACCGGAGGGATCATTACGAGAAAGCGCCGGTGCACGATTTCCAAAGACTCGCCGAGCGACAGCTCGACGGCTTCTTCCAGGCGGTCATCGAAGCGACGGAAGAGGCGATTCTCGCGGGGATGTTGCACAGTCCCGCAGTAGAAGGGTTCCAAGGGAAGAAGAAGCGCTCTTTTTTCGAGCGCATCGACCTCTTCGAGAACCTCCTCGTTCCCTGGGACGAGTGATCCCCGCACTCCGCAGAAGGCGAAAGGACGCTTTTTGAGAGCCAAGACACCGGCAAGCGCCTGCACGCCTCTTCGCTCACATACCCCGATCGGAACAAGACGATCGACGACGTGACGATACTGGCGCTGGCCTTCTCGGCTCCATCCTTGATGGTCGGTTGGTTTTCTTTCGCTCGTTTCTCGAGCCTTCATCGTCGCCAATCGGTCCATGTTTGCCCGCGGGTCTGCGAGGCGGTTCCCACGGAAGGATCCTCCATTGTGCATTTTGGAATTCTTTTTTCTTGTTGGAGCAGGGACTTTCTTTGTTATAATGTTGTTGTGCAGAAAAAGGAAAGCGGTGGTCTCATGTTCACACGGTTCACGGGTGTCGCGAAATCATTCATCGCCGGCCTCTTCATGGGGGTTGCCGGCCTCGTTCCCGGTGTCTCCAGCGGTACTGTCGCCGTGGTCGCCGGCGTATACCAAAAGATGATCGACGCCTTCGGTTCCTTCTTGTCGAAGGGAAAAGAGAAAGCGAGACATCTGCTTTTTCTTTTACCTCTGGTCGCGGGGGTCGTCATCGCCAGTCTGGTCTTCGCGAACTTCGTCGACAGGGTGATGGACCTCTATCCGAACCGGGTGAACATGTTCATGATCGGCCTCATCGTCGGCACGACCCCCGTGTTGTACAAAAAAGTCAAAAAGATGAACGAAGGCGAACACTTCAACATGTGGAACCTCCTTCCCCTCTTCCTCGCGCTCGTCCTCGTCGTTTGGCTGAACCTCCCCGATCGCACAGCTTCGATGCCGATGCAGGAGGCATCCTTCCGCACGCTTTCCCTGCTTTTTGTCGCCGGTTTCCTCGCCGCCGGCACGGGGCTCATCCCCGGCATCAGCGGCGCCATGGTCCTTTTGGCCGTCGGCATCTATGCCACCGTGATCACGGCCATCTCAGCCATGAACTGGCCGTTCCTTGCCGCCCTAGGTCTGGGGGCATTGTTCGGTTTCATCATCTTTTCCAAATCCATGCACTATCTCACCCACAATTTCCGCCAGACGACCTATTGTACGATTATCGGCTTTCTCGTCGGCTCGGCGATAAGTATCTTCCCCTCACGGGAGGTTTTCGACGTCTCTTTGCCGCTTTTTATCTCCTATGTGGCCTTGCTTGCCGCAGGAGCCTTCTTGGCCTACTTTTATGGGGGGGAAAGGAAACGTGCCTAGATGGGCGCTTTTCGATTTCGATGGCACTATCGCTGATACGGCGCATATCGCCTATGAGGTGTATCGGCGTCTGGCCCGGAAATATGATCGGGAAGTCTTGGACCGAGAGGCCTTCGAAGCGCTGAACGACCGGTCGATCCCCAAGCGCCTCAAAGCCCACGGCGTGAGCGTCATGCGCCTTCCCGGCCTTGTACGCCAGGCTTTGCCCATCTATCGCGACGAAGTCTCCACCGCCCGCCCCTTTCCCGGGATGGGCGACTGCCTCGAAAGACTCCGTGAAGAAGGTATCTCTCTGGCAATCCTCTCTTCCAACCACGAAGAGACCATCCGCACTTTCCTCATTGAACACGACCTGGGCCATTTCGAGAGTATTCAGGGGAAAGTCGCCATTCTCGGCAAAGCGCGCGGCATTCGCCGCTTCCTGAAGAAGAAGGCCCTCGCCGCCGACGATATCCTCTATGTCGGTGATGAAATCCGGGATGTCGAGGCGGCCAAGAAAGCGGGCATTCCCGTTATCGCCGTCGGCTGGGGCTATGACGAGGAGAAACTGCTCGAAAGCGCCGCTCCCGATGATTATGTCCAAAGCCCCGACCAGTTGGTGGAAACCATCCTCCGCCGCATAGAGACGACCTGATTCGCCCTCGCTCTCCATCAAAAGAAAGGATCCCGGCCGGGATCCTTTTTGTGTGGTGTGGTCGTATCAGTGCGTCATGAAAGCGAGAAAGGTCTGGATGTCGCGGAAGTCTTCGCTTTCGAAGGCGATGCTCATGTCGTCGATCTTTTTCGCGCCGGGATAGAAACTCTTCCGGTAGGCCTCCATGTGGCTGGCGAAGGTGATTTCGATCGTAAATCTGTCCGGGATGGGCAGTGGGCGGATGCCCTTTTTCAAAGCCGCTTCGGAGCATTCCCGGATGGCTTCGCGACTCTTTTTCGGGTGTTGATAGGCCACACTCGCGCCTTCGGACGAGAAGGTGGGATAAAAAAGGACATCACCATGATGGTTCTTGACATGTTCTCCGAGACGCTCGTCCCCGCTCGCGAATACGGTCGGCACTCCCTTGATAGCGGCGGTATAGGCGTTCAGGAGCCATTCGCTCGCGACCTCGCCGTTCAACAGGACCTTGTGGAAGCGGCGGGAAGTGAGCGTGTGGGACAAGGGGTTCCCCGCATGGGTGGCCGGGGAATGATAACCGATCATCATCGCGGCGTCGAATGAATCGTCCAGTCCGAACATCATGCCGTCGGGATGACCGTTGAAGCGTTGGATGAGCGTCACATCTTCGCCGAGGATCTCGATGTCGAGATTCACGCCCGTACCATGGGCGTCGGTGACGACGATCTCTTTCGCTCCGGCGGCCCGGGCGCCCTCGACAGCGGCCCGCACCTCCTCGCTCATGCGGCGGGCGAACACTTCGTAGGCCTTCTCCTTGTGGTTGGCCTGGGTCCAGTTCGAGATACCGGTGACCCCTTCGATGTCGGCGCTTATGAATACTTTCACAATATTCCTCCTCTCACGGCCATTATAACATGTCGGCAGGCGGGGGATAGAAAAAAAGGTGTCGGTCCTTGACAAAATATGACAGGTGTGTCATACTCAATGTGACAGTGCTGTCATGTCACGACAAAAAGGAGTCGATTTATGCCGACAAAGACTTTTTTCAATCTCCCGCAAGAGAAAAGGGAGCGCATCACGAATGCCGCACTCGCCATCTTCAATGAGAAGGGCTATGACCACACGTCGATCAACGACATCGTCAGGGCCGCCCAAATTCCTCGAGGTAGTTTCTATCAGTATTTCGAGTCCAAG
>PUMR01000025.1 GCA_003551455.1 Mollicutes bacterium
ATCCAAGAGGACGTCCTGGCCATGTTAAGGGGAGCGAAAAGGCTCCACATCCTGGCCGCGGGCACGAGCATGCACGCCGGCATCGTCGGGAAGACCCTCTTCGAGAGCCTCTCGCGTCTGCCCGCGGAAGTCCACATCGCGAGCGAGTTCGCCCACCATCCCCCGCTCGTCGAAGCGGGTTCCATGTTCTTGCTCATCAGCCAAAGCGGTGAGACGGCGGACCTCAGGGCCTCGCTGGAGATTGTCAAGGAGAAGGGCTTTCCGAGTCTGACGTTGACGAATGTCAAGACCTCGACTCTCGCCCGCGAAGCCGACAAGTATCTCGAAATCCATGCCGGTCCCGAAATCGCCGTCGCCTCGACCAAGGCCTACACGGCGCAGATCGCCGTGCTGGCCATCCTGGCTTTCGCTTTGGGCGAACGGGAGTTCTCCATGCGCAAAGAGCTCGCCCTCGCCGCACAGGCGATCGAGAACCATCTGCAGGATGTCGGAATGTATCCCGACATCGCTGATGGATATCTTCGCCCTCCCCACGCCTTCTATATCGGTCGCGGCCTCGATCATGCCGTCGCCTTGGAGGCCGCTCTCAAGTTGAAAGAGATATCCTACATCCATACCGAAGGCTTCGCGGCCGGCGAGTTGAAACACGGTACGATCGCCCTGATCGAGGAGGGGATTCCGGTCATCGCCCTCGTCACGGAAAAACGGACGGCAGCGCACACACGCAGCGCCATCGCCGAAGTGGAAAGCCGCGGGGCCAACGTCCTCGTCATCACGACGGAAGATGTCGCCGAGAAAGAAGACGATATCATATTGGACACCATACATCCGCTCCTCACCCCGCTCGTGGCCGTCGTGCCCACCCAGCTCATCGCCTATCATGCGGCTCTCCAAAGGGGCACGGACATCGACAAACCGAGGAATCTCGCCAAAAGCGTGACGGTTGAATGAACTTTCCATGCAGGGGTATTTGTGATAGAATGAATAGGCACAATCGATGGTGCTTGATGTGAAGGAGGAATGCTATGATGGGGAAATATTTCGGTACTGACGGCATCAGAGGCGTTGCGGGTGAGACGCTGACGACGGACATGGCCCATCTTGTGGGCAATTCTCTCGGGGAAGTCTTTTCCGCCGGACGCGTCGTTGTCGGCAAGGATACGCGCGAATCGAGCGACGCCTTGGCCACGGCGGTCACACTCGGCGCCCTCGAGGCCGGTCTGGACGTCGTCTATGCGGGAACGGTCTCGACCCCCATGGTCGCCCATTTCTCCCGCAAAGAAGAAATCCCGGGCGTCATGATCACGGCTTCACACAATCCCTACCGTGACAACGGCATCAAGGTCTTCGACAAGGGATACAAGCTCTCCGCCAAAACGGAAAGCGCGATCGAGGCCTTCATCGACAAAGGCGAGACCGCGTTTTCGGGAACCTTCGGGAGGCTCCGCACGAGTGAATCCGTGAACGAGGCATACCAGGAGCTTTTCGCGAGTTTCGGCCTCGAAAAGGCCAACCTCTCGATCGCTTTCGACACGGCGAACGGGGCCACCTGCGAGATCGCGAAGAAGGTCCTCGCACCGGTCGTCGACGAGCATGTGCAGATCGGCGACAAGCCCGACGGCCGAAACATCAACGAGGGATGCGGCTCCACCGACCTCTCGGCGATCGTCAAGGCGGCCGCCGAGCATAAAAGCGACCTCGGCGTCGCCTTCGACGGCGACGGTGACCGGGTGCTCGTCGTCGACCACAAGGAGAATGTCTACGACGGTGATCTGCTCATCTATATCATCGCGAGTTATATGAAAGAGAACGACCTCCTCAACAAGAACACCGTGGTGCTCACGAAGATGAGCAACCCCGGCATCATCAAGGCTTTGAAAGACAAAGGCATCAAGGTCGTGCAGACCGATGTCGGCGACAAGTATGTGCAGGCCGAAATGCTCAAGAACGACTACACCATCGGCGGCGAAAACAGCGGTCACATCATCTTGAACCATCTTTTACAGACGGGAGACGGCCTCCTCGCGGCGGCCTACCTCTTGAAGGTCATGCACGAGAAACGCCAGACCCTCGCTTCGCTCGTCAAAGGTGTAAAAATCTATCCGCAGAAGATGCAGAACGTGGCCGGCGTCGACAAGGACGTCGTCAACGACAAGGAAGTCAAAGCCGCCGTGAAGGAAGCGGGCAGGCAGCTGGGTGCCGACAGCCTCCTTCTCGTGCGTCCTTCGGGCACGGAGCCGGTCGTCAGGATCACGGTGAGCCACAAGGATGCCGCCCTCGTGGATGAGACGATCGACAAGCTCGAAACGATCATCCGCGAAAAGGGGGCGATCGAAGATGTCGGCTAAATACGCATTGATCCTCGCGGCGGGGAAAGGCACCCGCATGCGGACGGAACTGCCGAAGTGCGCCTTTCCCATCCTCAAGAAACCGATGATCGAATACATCGTCGAAGGCGTCGAGAAGAGCGGCGTCGACGAAATCGTCGTGGTGGTCGGCCACCAGCGGAAGGTGCTCGAGAACCTGCTCACCGACAGGGTGACCTTCGCCTATCAGGAAGAACAGCTCGGTACCGGTCACGCCGCGCTTTCGGCAGCCGAGGTCCTCCAAGAAAAAGAAGGGACGACGATCATCCTGCTCGGCGACATGCCGCTCATCGACGAGACCCTGATCGAGAAAATCTTCCTCTCGCACGAAAAGTCGAACAACGACCTCACGGTCGTGAGCGCCGACTTCAAAGACCCCACCGGCTACGGGCGGATCATCCGTGACAAGTACGGCCGCGTCCACGCCATCGTCGAAGAGGCCGACTGCACCGAAGAGGAAAGACAGATCACCGAAGTGAACACGGGGCTCTACGCCATCGACAACAAGCTCCTTTTCGACGTGTTGGAAAAGATCGAGAAGAACCCATACAAAGGGGAGTACTATCTCACCGACATCGTCGGGATCATGAGAAACGACTACCGGGTCGGCTCCTTCGTCATCCGCGAGGAATCACGGGTGATGGGTGTGAACGACCTCTATGCGATAAGCCGCGCGGAAAAATTCCTGCGCGACGAGATCAACAAGCGCCACATGCTCGCGGGGGTCTACATGATCAACCCCGAGACGATCACCATCGGTCACAATGTGAGCATCGACGGCAACGTCACCATCAATCCCAACACCACCATCACCGGGAACTCGACCATCAAGTCGGGGGCGGTGATCGGCCCGAACACCGAAATCCACAACAGCACCATCCACAATGATGTGCAGGTGAAACACAGCCTCCTCTATGACAGCACCGTGCATGAGAGGACCACGGTGGGGCCGTTCGCGCACCTCAGGAAGAACGCCAACATCGGCCGCGACAACCGCATCGGGAACTTCGTCGAGGTCAAGAAGTCCTCGACCGGCACGGGGACGAAAGCGAGCCATCTCGCCTACATCGGCGATGCCGAGATCGGCAGCAACGTGAACTTCGGCAGCGGGTCCGTCACCGTCAATTTCGACGGCAAAGAGAAACACCTGACGAAGATCGGTGACGATGTCTTCATCGGCTGCAACACGAACCTCATCGCGCCGATCGAGATTGCGGACAACGTCTTCATCGCCGCGGGAAGCACCGTGACCGACAATGTGCCCGCCTGGGCGATGGCGATCGCGCGCAACCGCCAGATCAACAAGGCCGATTACGCCAAGAACCTCATCAAGCCCAAGACGGTCAAACCGGAAAACGGCCCCGAAAAAGCGGAAAAAACGGCATCCCCCGCGAAAAAGGCCGATTAGAGTTGACAAGCCGGGGCCATGTGATATAATAGTTTCGGCTGTAAAACCGTGGAAAGCAGAGTACCCGCTCTCACCCGACGGATTCTGTCCGTGGGTCGACGCTACAGAAATGTGGACACGTATTTTGCGTGTGGGTACCCCTGTGGACCCGCACGTTTTTGTTTAAGCCCATATGGAGGTGGAAGACATCAGAAAGAAGTCCGACAAGCGGGACAAGAACCAGGGTATCGTGAACGAGGATATCCGCGCCCGCGAAGTGATGGTCATCGGTGATGACGGGGAACAGCTCGGCATCATGGCGAAGAACGAGGCTCTCGAACAAGCCTACGACCGCGATCTGGACCTTGTGCTCGTGGCCCCGAAGGCGAAACCGCCCGTCGCCAAGTTCATGGACTACAACAAGTACCGCTATGAACAGAAGAAGAAGGCGAAAGAGGCCAAGAAGAAACAGAAGGTCCAACAACTCAAAGAGCTCAGACTCTCGCCCAAGATCGAAAAACACGATTTCGAGACCAAACTCCGCAACGGACGCAAGTTTCTCGCCAACGGCGACAAACTCAAGATCTCGATCCGTTTCCGCGGCCGCGAAATGGCCCACACGGACCGGGGAAGGGATGTCATGCTCGATTTCGCCAAGAAATGCGACGATCTCGCCCAGATCGAGAGCCATCCCAAGCAGGAGGGTCGCTTCATGCAGATGACCCTCATCCCCAAAAAAGACAAGTGAGGAGGAACACCGCATGCCCAAGACCAAGACCCATTCGGGAACGAAAAAGCGCGTGAAGATGACCGCCAAGGGCAAACTCAAGGTCTCCCGCGCGAATCGCGCCCATCTGAAGAGCGCAAAATCCAAAGACTCCATCCGCAAGGGGCGCCGTGCGAAGTATCTGAAGCCCCAGGACGAGCGCCGCGTGAAAAAACAGGTTTCCCAATCGAAATAATCCAACCAGGAGGAATGCACCATGCCCAGAGTACGAGTCGGAACCCTCGCCCGCCGGCGCCGAAAGAAAATTCTGAAACTCGCCAAGGGCTACTTCGGTTCCAAACACCTTTTATACCGCACCGCGAACGAACAGGTCATGAAGTCATGGACCTACAGCTACCGTGACCGCAAGAGAAGAAAACGCGATTTCCGCAAACTCTGGATTTCGCGCATCAACGCCGCCGCCAGGCAGAACGGCCTTTCCTATTCCCGCATGATCAACGGCTTGAAGAAAGCCGGTGTGGATATCAACCGCAAAATGCTCGCCGACATCGCCGTGCACGATCCCGAAATGTTCAAGAAACTCTGCGAAACGGCCATGAGCGGACTCAAAGGGAAGAAGCCCCTCCCGAAACGGGCGGACGCCAAGCAGGAGACACCCGAGAAAGAAACGGCCTCCGTCGCGAAAGAGGCCCCCGCAAAAAAGGCGGAACAATCGGAGAAGGAAGCCGGGAAGAAAGATACCGCACAAGAAGTGAAAAAGGAAGAGAAACAAGAAGAGAAGAGCGCCGTCGCCGCAGCCAAGGAGACCGCCGAGGAACTCGCGAAACTCACGGTCGCCGAACTGAAGGACCTTTGCAAGGCGCGGGGCATCTCGGGATACTCGTCTTTGAAGAAGGCGGAGCTCATCGCCAGACTCCAGAAGGATTAAGCAGTCGGACGACTGCTTTTTTCTTGCGCGAAGCGCTTTTCCCCCACCCGGGAGCGGGTGGTCGATTCGATTGACAACAAGCACAACGGGGCGTATAATGAAACTGTGGCCTGAAGGATGGGAAACCACTCAGGCGCGACCCCAAATTATGCAGAAAGGGGCCAAGGTCTGGCCGGTGTGCGAAAGCCTTTCTTGGAAAAGGAATCCTAAAGGTCAGACAAGAGGCCACCCCCATGGTAAGTTCGTGGTTCTGCGATCGAGTGGTTTCCCGTCGTTCAGGCCACTTTTTCGAACCCAAATCCTCTACACAAGGGAGAAAGAAGGGGAAACATGAACAAGGTCCAAAAAGTCTTCGTGAACTACAACTGGTTCATCAAGCTCATCGGGGCGGCGCTGCTCATCGCCCTCGCCCTCATCCTGTGGCTGGTCGATGTGGAGGCGCTGATCCAGAGCTTCGTCGGGATTCTCATCGGCATCTACGCGATCGTGCGGCTCGTGCCGTTCGTCCGCACACAGGGGAGTGACCTCATCAAGACCATCAACATCATCGAGATCACTCTGAACGTGCTCATCGCCGCTTTCCTCATCATCGCCGCTTTCGCGATCGAAGACGGCATCGGCGCACTCTTCGGCTATCTTGTCGCGTTCGTCCTCATCGCCCGCGGCATGGTACATTTCTACGGACTCAGCGAAGGCAGCGAAAAAGGGGACCATCTCACCTATTTCTTCCACATCGCCACTCTCGTCGTCGGTACCATCATCGCCGTGCGCGGTTTCGAGGTCACCGACCTCATCATCCTCTTCATCATCCTCGCTCTCGGCGCCTCGGCCTATCTCGGCTTCGAGTCCTATCGCGGCTATTCGATGTACCGCAAGCGCAAACAGCTCGAAGAACCCGCCCGGGATGAAGTCAGAGAAGAGACGGAAATCCGGAAGGCCCCCTCGAAAGAGGAAGAAGAGCGCAAGCGCGACGAAATCGTCAGTTGAGAGACCGTAAGTCGACGAACCGATTTCCGCCCTTTTTCACGAAGAACGTGACACACGTCTTTTCGGCGGCATCGCCCGAGCGATGCCGTTTTCTTTTTGTTTTGGGAAATTTGCGCGAAACTCTTGGCAAAAGGACAAAACCCCTGTATAATGTTTGTGTACAACCTATGACCGGAGGTGAAACAGGTGGCCGAAGAGATTTTTCGTATGATTCAACGCAGCGCACTCTATTACAAGCGACTGATGACGAAATTCCTCGAACGTTTCGACATCACGTTCGCGCAATACCAGGTGCTCTCGATCGTGAAACGGCATCAACCCTTGACGGCAAAGGAGATCCTCGCCTATCTCGATACCGACAAGGCGACGCTTTCCGGCATCCTCTCCCGGCTCGAGAAACGCGACCTCGTGATCCGGAGCGAGGACAAGAAGGACCGTCGTCTGATGTATGTGCAGCTTTCCAAAACGGCGCTCGCATTGATCGAGTCCATCGACGAGAAGACGGGCAGGTTGAATGATGACCTCTTGAAGAACGTGAAGAACCGGGAGCGGAAGAACTTCGTCTCCACATTCGAGAAAATTATCGAAAGCCAGACGGAAATGATTTCCACCTTGGAACAAACGACAACGGAAGAAACAGAAGAATGATCCACGAAAAATAAAGGGGAGGAATGTTCAATGAAACGATTCGTAACAAAATGGGGCATCGTAAACATCGTTCTGGGTGTGGCGCTCATCGCCCTCGCCATCGTCGCCCAGTTCGCAACCGACTGGATGGAAGAGGGGGTCCGCTGGGTCGTCGCGGCCGTCATCGCCGTCTTCAGTCTTCTCCGCTTCAACCGTGACTACAAGCACTACAAGAACAAGAACGCGCAGCTCATCCTCGTCGCCGAACTCGTGCTCGCCTTGGCGGCGGCCGTGGTGGTCATACCCGCCATCGGTTGGCAGACATCATTGTCGATCGGGTTCGTGCTCTACATGCGGGGCTTCGCGTACTTCCTCATCATGCAGCTCACGGGTAGAAAGTCCATCTTCCGGAACTTCATCATCTACATGGTCGTGTTGACCTTGGGTGCCTATGTCCTCTTCAGCGGCGAGGATTTTGTCGACATCATCCAGTGGGTCATCTTCGTCCTCATCGTCCTCTATGGCGCCTTCCTGCTTATCATGGGCATCATGGACGTCATGGAGAAACAGAAGAAGAAACCCAAGAAGGAGAAGAAACCGAAGGAGCCCAAAGAAAAGAAACCCAAAGAGCCCAAAGAGAAGAAACCGAAGGAAGAAAAGAAACCCGAAGAGAAGAAGGAAACAAAATAATCGACCCATACACTTAGGAGGAGTTTCATGCGCAAGATTCTCAAAGACATGTCGAATTTGAACGGCATCCCCGGCAATGAAGGGGAAGTCCGTCGCTACATGCAAAAAAGGATGGAAGGCAAGGCCGAGGTATCGTTCGACAATCTCGGCAGCGTGATCGGCAAGTTGGCCGGTCGCGAAGAAGGACCCAGCGTGATGGTCGCCGGCCACATGGACGAAGTGGGCTTCATCGTCACGAAGATCACCGACGAGGGCTACATCAAGTTCATCCCCGCCGGCGGTTGGTGGAGCCAGGTCATGCTCGCCCAACAATTCGTTATCACCACCCGCGACAACAAGCGGATCCGTGGTGTCATCGGCTCGAAGGCGCCCCACATCCTGAAACCGGAAGACCGCAAGAAACCCGTCGAGATCGAGGACATGTACCTCGACATCGGCGTGAAGGACAAAGAGGAGGCCGAGAAGACCGGCATCCGCCTGGGCGATATGATCACGCCCTTCATCGAGCCCCTCGAGCTCTCCAACAAGAAATACCTCCTCGGCAAGGCCTGGGACAACCGCGTGGGCTGCGCCGCGGCGATCGATGTCTTGGAAAACATCGCCAACACCGAGCATCCGAACGTCTATTACGGTGTCGGCACCGTACAGGAGGAAGTCGGACTCCGGGGCGCGATGACGAGCGCCTATTCCATCGATCCCGACATCGGCATCGCGGTCGACACCACCGTCGCCCACGATTTCCCCGGCGGTTCGAAAGAGACCGTCCTCGGCGAAGGTGTGGGCGTCATGATCACCGATTCGTCCATGGTCGGCCACAAGGGGCTCCGCGATTTCGTCGTCGACATCGCCGAGAAGCACGACATCCCCTACCAGCTCACCTATCTCAAGCGCGGCGGCACCGACGGCGGCACCATCCACCTTTCCCGCTCAGGCGTGCCCTCCATCGCGCTCTGCGTGCCGGTCCGCTATCTCCACTCGCACACCTCCGTCATGCATGACGACGACTACGACGCCATGGTCCGCCTCGTGAGTGAAGTCGTCAAGGCCTTGGACAAAGAGGCCGTCCGGCGGATCACCTATGGTGAATGAGGTGTCCGTATGCGTGTCATCGGGGGAAGATTCAAGAGCCGCCGGCTGAGATTCATGAAAGCGGGGCCGACGAGGAGCACCAAGGACAGGGTCAAGGAGACGCTTTTCAACATGCTCCCACCGCTCGGTGAGAAAGAGCGGGCGCTCGATTTCTTCGCGGGGAGCGGCTCTTTGGGCATCGAAGCGATCTCGCGCGGCGTCGGCCATTGCGATTTCATCGAACTCGACCCGGAGGCTTTCACCCTGCTCGAAGAGAATGTCGCCTCCCTCGGCATCGAGGACGAATGCCACCTCATCGACGCGGCCGCGGAAGACGCCATCCACGCTCTGCCAAAGCCCTATGATTTCATCATCCTCGATCCTCCCTACGGCGAAAGGCTCGTCGACTGGGCGCTAAAAGCGTTGGAGGAGAAAGGCCTCATCGCCGCGGACGCCCTCGTCGCGATCCTTTCCGGTAAGAATGAAGAATTCGCCGTCCCTCCGGCCCTTTCCGTCAAGAAGACCCGCGAGGTCGGCGTGACCCTGATCACGATCCTGGAACGGAGTGGCTGATATGAAGAAGGGACTCTATCCCGGCAGTTTCGACCCCATCACCTATGGACACATCGACATCGTCGAGAGAGCGTTGAAGATTTTCGACAAACTCTATGTCCTCGTGAGCGTGAACCCCCACAAGAAGACGCTTTTCACCAAGGAAGAGCGCCTCTGGATGGTAAAAGAGGCACTGAAAGACCACAATGATAGAATCGAGGTCCTCACGAGCGAGACGCTCACCGTCGAACACGCCCGAGAACTGGGCGCGACCCATATCGTGCGGGGTCTCCGGGTGCTCACCGATTTCGAATACGAGTTCCAGATGACACACGCCAACCGGAATCTCGACCGCGCGGTCGACACCATCTTCTTCATGACCGACAACAAATACTCCTTCCTCTCGAGCACCGCCGCGAAGGAGATCGCCCGCTTCGACGGCGACCTTTCCGATTTTGCCCCGCCCTTCATCGTCGAGAGGATCAAGGAGAAATACCGCAACGAAAAGCCGCGGAATTAGCCCGCGGCTTTTTTTGTGCGTTTTCCCTACCCTTTTATTTAGAAAAATGTTAAAATGTTGGCAGGTGATGGATATGGATGTGAAAGAACGGATCTTCAACGAGCTCCGCAAACAGAATGTCCGCATCACGAGACAAAGGCGGGCGATTATCGACGTGCTGGAGGGGAAGCATCTCACCATCCAGGAAATCCACAGCGAACTGACGAGTCGCGGTTTTTACAATCTGGGCACGGTCTACAACAACATCGACTTCCTCATCGACCACAAGATCGTGACGGAAATCTATATCAACGGCAAGAAACACTACGACCTCACCATCGACGAGAGCTCCCACACCGCCGACAGTCACATCCATGTGACCTGCCGCGTCAACAACAACATCATCGAGATCAACGAGAGCGACATCTTCGACACCATCAAGAACCACCGCATCTTCAAGAACTTCAACATCGACAAGCTGCAGATCATCGTCGAAGGGACCTGCAAACACTACGACACGGAAAGATGCAAGCAGGACGACGCCTGCTTCATCGAGAAACTCTCGGAATAGAGGATATGACAAAAGCCGCCCGCGGGCGGCTTTTTTGCGTTTTTCGGGGTTGAAGAGATTGGCCGGTCAATCCTTGGCGAAGACTGTCGCCATGCGGGAGAGACCTTCTTCGAGCTGTTCTCTCGAACAGGCGAGATTGATCCGGAGATAGTCCTTGCCCTCTTCGCCATAGACGCCGCCGTCGGCGACGACGATTCCCACCCGGGCGAGACGTTCGGCGGCCGTTTCTCCCGTGAGGCCGAAAGTGCTGACGTCCACCCAGGCGAGATAGGTCCCTTCGAGGGGGGCGACATAGACGTCCTCGTTCCAGGAGGAAAAGGCCGCCCGGAGGGTCTCGAAGTTCTTCTGCACATGATGGTTCTGCGCATCGATCCAGTAATCGCACCCGGTGTAGGCGGCTTTCAAGGCTTCCATGGCCAAGAGGTTCGGTGCGCCGAGAAAGAGACTCCGCAGGGCTCTCTTCGTCTGCTTCCGCAAGGATTCGTCCTTGATGATGATATTGGCCGAGTGGAGGCCGGCGATGTTGAAGGTCTTGCTCGGGGCGGTGACGACGGCGATTCGTTTATAATCATCGAAATATTCGCCCGCGGAGATGAAACGGTGGTCCTCCATGATGATGTCGGCGTGGATCTCGTCGCTCAAGAGATAGACGCCGTATTGCTTGCAGAGGGCGACGAGGCGGGCGAGCTCCTCTTTTTGCCAGACTCTGCCCACGGGGTTGTGCGGGCTGCAGAGCACCATCGCTTCCACGCCGGCGGCGAATTGTTCTTCCAGGCGGGAAAAATCCATGACGAACCGGCCGTTCTCCTTGCGCAAGGAGTTCTTCACGAGGATGCGGTTGTTCGCTTCGGCGAGCGGGGGGAAGTTGTTGTAGACGGGGGTCTGGATGAGGATTTTCGCCCCCTTTTTTGTGAGGGCGCGGATCATGACCGCGAGAGCGGTGAGGACCTTCGGGGCGGGAAGGATCCAATCCTTGTCTATGGCGAGGCCGTATCTTCTTTCGGTGAAGTTCCGGACGGCTTCATAATAGGCCCCATCGGCCATGGTGTAGCCGTAGGCGCCATGGCGGGCGCGCTCTTGCAAGGCCGCTTTCACTTCTTTCGGGGCTTCATAGTCGGAGTCGGCGACGCTGAAGACGAGGATGTCGTCGCGGCCGAGGCGCTCTTTGGCCATCTCCCATTTGGCGGCGGCGGTGTTGGACCGGTCGATGGTGGAAAAATCGTCCATGGTATGCACTCCTTTTCGTGTGGCGGGCTCCTTGAACATTGTAGCATCATCTTCGTTCTTTGCAACCGCATGTGGTTCGCCAACGTTTTTTTCTTGACAAACACGCCGGGGACAAGGGATAATTCTCGCATACGATATCCAGGAGGGATACAGATGGGAATGAAAGAGAATCTGCAACGAGAAAGGAGCGATCTCGTGAGCGGAAAGCGCCCCTATGAGACGGCCGCTTTCGTCATCTTCGCCGTACTTTTCATCCAGCAGGTCGGACTCTTGTTGGTGCGCTTTGTCGGTTTTGTCCGGAACGACTGGTTCTCGATTGGGAATCTCACGACGCCGGGCTTTTTCGCCCGCATCGTGCAAATCGACCAATCGAGCTGGTTCTATGTCCTCATGGGCCTTCTCGCTTTCGTCGTCTATTATGTGCTGATCTATTTTCTGGTCTATCACTACTCGCAGAAGCAGGGGTATGCCAAGTGGACGTGGACGCTCATCGTGGCTTTCGGCCCGGCGATCCTCTTCACTTCGCCCTACTATATCTACGCCCTCTATGTCTTCCGCCCCTATTTCTTCCGTTTCTTGAAGCGGGTGCATCACGAGTTCAAGACCTATGACCCAAAAGAGCCCTTCCCCGAAGAAGAAAGCGCCGCCGCACCGGCACCGAGTGCGACGGGCGGACAAGAATGAGATCCTGACAGACAATCAGAAGCGGACCTAAAAGGAGGGGAGAAGACGCGCCCCGCGCCCTCCCCTTTACAAGGGAGGCCGCCTTGATATATACTGATGGTGGTCGGAAGGCGAAGCGCGTCGATGCCGAAATAGCTCAGTCGGTAGAGCAGCTGTCTCGTAATCAGCAGGTCGCAGGTTCGAGTCCTGTTTTCGGCACCATCATGTAAAAAAAAGCGGGGATTCCCGCTTTTTCCTTTTGCATGGTCACGTCTTGAGGATTCTTTCCATCTCTTCTGGTTCCAGATGGAAATCGAAGATGTCGAAGTTCTCTTTGATCCTCTCTTTGTTTTGCGATTTCGGCAATGGGAGGAATCCCTGCTGGTAGTGCCAGCGCAAGACGATCTGCGCGACGGTGCGGCCCTTTTCGGCCGCGAGCGCTTCGAGGTGCCTCGCGGAGAAGACCCTGCCTTCGGCCAGGGGGGAGTACGACTGCACGAGGATGCCCTTTTCTCGGCAATAGGCGATGGTCTCTTTCGGCACATGGAAGGGATGGATCTCGATCTGGTTCACCATCGGGGCGATATCCGCTTCGGCCTGGAGGGCGTCGAGATGGACGGGCTCGAAATTGGAAACCCCGATCGCCCGGATCCGCCTTTCGCGATAGAGGTCCTCCATGGCCCGCCAGGAGGCGATGTTCGCTTCCATGTATTCCATGCCCGCGCCGCGGGCGCCCCAAGGTTTCGGCGAATGGATGAGATAGAGGTCGACATAGTTCGTGTCGAGGCGACGCAAAGAGGCCTCGAAGGCCCTGATGGTCTCTTCATAGCCTTTCGTCTCGGCGGCCAGTTTCGTGGTGATGAAGATGTCCTTCCGGTCGAGGCCGGACTCGCCGACGGCTTTTCCGATACCCTTCTCGTTGCCGTATTGCGCGGCCGTGTCGATGAGGCGATACCCCGCGTCGATGGCTTCGATCACGGCGTTTTGGACTTCTTCGCCCTCGGAGAGGAGCCAGGTGCCGAAACCGATTGCCGGAAGTGAGAGGCCGTTATGGAGCTTGTGTTTTCGCTCTTGCAAGGTCATTCCCCCTTCGCATCGCTTTTATGTCTCCCATTATAGCCGCGAATTTCCAAAAGGCAAGCACCGATGCGAAATTTTTCCCGGACCCACAAAAAAGCGACCGCGGGATGCGATCGCTTTCAGGGCTCAAAGGGGCTCTTCATCGAGAATCCTCTCGAGGTTCTTTTTGGCTTTCTCCCAAGAGGCCCGTTTCTTCTCGTAGTGGGTCTTCCCCGCTTCCGTGAGCGAATAGTATCTCCTTTTCTTGCCGGTATCGCCCTTCTTCCAGTAGGTGGTGATGAACCCCTCTCTTTGCAGACGCTTGAATGTCGTGTAGAGGGTGGCTTCGGTGAACTGGAAGGCTCCGTCCGTGAGCGTCATCACGGTTTTGTTGATTTCGTAGCCGTAGGAGTCCTTCTTCGCGAGGATGGAGAGGACGATGATGTCGGAGTGACCCCGGAGGAGATCACCCGTGAGGTCCATCCCTCATCCCCTCGCTTTCTTTTTTTGTAGACCCCGGCTGACGAGTGAGATGACATAGAGTAGGAGGAAGAAGAG